>DVLN01000084.1 GCA_018715465.1 Candidatus Faecivivens stercorigallinarum
AACGACCATAATACATTGTCCGGCCATAGGTCTGGTGATACAGCTGCAAAATTGTCCGCCCCAGCGTCGATTTACCACAGCCCGACTCGCCAACCAAGCCAAATGTTTCACCCTTGTAGATATCAATTGAGATACCGTCGTTGGCTTTGATAACCTTTCCTTTTTTCAGGGGGAAATACTGTTTCAGGTTGCTGATTCGAAGCAGCACCTCTTTATTCTTTTCCATGGCGCGCCTCCTTATTGGGATAGAAACAGCGGACCTGCTGTGTCTCAGTTACATGCACCAGTTCCGGCTCTTCCTCACGGCAGCGGTCGGTCGCATATTTGCAGCGCGGTGCGAACTTACATCCTTTGGGCAGGTCCAGCGGATGCGGAACTGCGCCGGGAATAGCCTCCAGCCGGGTATTGGCCGGGGTATCCAGCCGGGGGATGGAAGCCATCAGCCCTTCGGTATAGGGATGAGAATAGATATTGTTGTGGAAAACGGTATTGGCAGGTGCCAGCTCAACAACCTGGCCGCAGTACATAACCGCGACGTCGTCTGCCATCTGGTTGATAACACCCAGGTCATGGGTAATAAACAGAACAGCCGTACCGTTCTTCTCTTTCAATTCGTTGATCAGCTTAAGGATCTGCGCCTGAATCGTAACGTCCAGTGCAGTAGTCGGTTCGTCAGCGATCAGCAGCTTGGGCTTGCAGGCCAGTGCCATCGCAATCATAACACGCTGCCGCATACCGCCCGACAGCTGATGCGGATATTCAGCCGCGACGACCTCCGGGTTGGGGATCTTAACATCGGCCAGCAGTTCGATTGCCTTTTTGGCAGCCTCATGCTTATTCATTCCCTGATGGATCATCAGCGGTTCACTGATCTGACGGCTGACAGTAAAGACAGGGTTCAAGCTGGTCATCGGTTCCTGGAAGATAACCGAAATCGCGTTGCCGCGGATCTTGTACATCTCATTTTTGGTCAGCTTGGTCAGATCTTTGCCGTCAAAATGAATCTCGCCGCTTTCAATATAACCGTTGTTATCCAGCAGCTGCAAAATGCTCATTGCCGAGACACTTTTGCCGGAGCCGGACTCGCCGACGACGCCAAGCACCTTGCCGCTGTCAACCGAATAGCTGACATCATTGACCGCCTTGACGATACCGCGTTTGGTCTTAAAAAATGTCTTTAAGTGATTGATTTCCAACAGTGCCATACATCAAACCTCCTTAGCGCTCAGCCGATTTGGGGTCAAAGGCGTCCCGAAGGGCGTCACCCACCAGGTTGATGCAGATGGTGCAGATACCAAAGACTGCCGCGGGGAAGATCCAACGCCACCAGTACTGCTGAATGACCACCGAGTTGTTGGCACCGGTCAGCATATTGCCCCAGGTGGGAGTAGGCGGCGAAATACCGAAGCCCAGGTAAGACAGAGACGATTCAGTCAGCATACAGGTCGCAAAGTCGAGTGTTGCGGTGACCAGAATCAGCGACAGAATGTTGGGCAGGATATGCCGGAAGATGATTGCGACTTCCCGAACGCCCATTGCCTTGGCAGCGGTGACAAATTCCTGTTCGCGCTGGCTCAGAATCTGGGCACGGATCAGACGGCAGGTAGGCGGCCAGGACAATACACCCAGTACCACCATGATCAGATACATCCTCTGTTCAACCGAAATAGACGTACCAATGATTGCCGACAGGATCAGTGCGAACGGCAGAAACGGCAGACCGCCGATGATCTCAGAGATACGCATGACCAGCATATCCACCCATCCGCCGAAGTAACCGGCGATACCGCCCATCAGAATACCAATGAACAGCGAGATAATAACCGAAACAGCGCCGACCGTCATGGTAACGCGGCCACCATTGACAATACGGGTAAAGATATCACGGCCAAAGTCGTCGGTACCGCACAAATAGCCTTTCAGGCCCCAGGTCTCGATCTCGCCGTCGGTTGTGAAGGCATAGTTCTGATAGAAGCCAGCAAATACTGTTTCGATATCTTTCTGGACAACAGCATCCGGCACTTCAGCCTGACCATGGGTATTGTCGCCCCAGGAGATGACTTCGCCGTTTTCCAGCAAAGCGGTATAGTGGTTCAGACCACCGTACAGTTCAACCGGTTTTGCACTCATCTCAGGCACCTGATCTTCCCCATGGGAAGGGCTGCCCCAGATGGTGATATTACCATCGGCGTCGACAGCGGCGCAGGTGTTGGCAGTTGCAGCAATATCGACGATGTTGGAAAGCTCAGGAACGTTGGAGATCGGGTTGGTCTGGAAACCGCCGTAGGAAACGGTTCCGTCGTCCAGCAACGCGATATAGTTATAGGTCGTCAGTGCCACCTTTTTGACGTGACCTTTGATATCCGATTTAACCTTTACGTCGCACATGTTCTGGTTGCCCCAGGTATAGACCTGTCCATCTTCAGTGACAGCGACAGTGAACTGATAGCCTGCTTCCAGCTGAACAAACCCGAGATCACGATGGGAAACCATTGCAGTCTGCAGTTCAGTCGGCAGGATAGCCTGTCCAAGACGGTCGTTGCCCCAGACATAAATCTGGCCCTCATCGTCCAGTACGGCGATATGGTCATAACCAGCCGCAATGTTGACGATATTGGCTTCCTTGACTTCATCGGGGATGTTGGCCAAGTCAATTTTATCGGTAATTTTGGTATAGCCCCAGGTATACACCTTACCCTGATCGGTGACGCCGACAGCATAGGTGGTACCGGGTGCAATGTCAACCAGCTCCCCTTCCATATTTTTCGGCGGAGTCATCATGCTCATGGTAGGGGGAACGTTTGTCTGGGTGTTGTCCTGATAGGACAGATCCAGCGGCAGAAAATGCGGCCCGATCATGACAATCAGGAAAATGATCAGAAAGACGATCAGACCAGTCATACCCAGCGGATTGTGCAGAAAGTTTTTGAGCACAAGGCGACCGGGACTCTGAACCTGCTCTTCTTCCAGAGAGAAAGTCTTGTTGCGGTTGCCGAACAGACGGGATAAAAAGCCGCCCGAAGATTTATTTTTGTTCTTTGCCATTTTATCCCCTCCTTACTTGTCCACACGAACACGGGGGTCAACCAGGCCGTAGCTCAGGTCCATAATCAGCGCGCCGATCAAGCTGACCGCGGTATAGAACATCTGAACAGCCAGTACCAGCTCGTAGTCGTGGTTGGTCAGGCCGGTGATATACAGGTTGCCCATTCCGTTGAGGGCGAAGGTATTTTCAACGATAACCGAGCCCGAGAAGATACCCAAAAACCAGCTGATGATAACGGTAATAACCGGCATCAGCGCGTTGCGCCATGCGTGGGAATAGATAACCACCTTTTCCCGCAGGCCTTTTGCACGTGCAGTACGGATATAATCCATACCCAGTGCGTCAATCATTGCGGTACGGACGTAACGGGTCATACCGCCGAGGGACGCGAAGGTCATGACTAAAATTGGCAATGTCAGATAATACAGCTGGTCAAGGAACGCCTTCATGCCGGTATAATTGGAACCGGGCGTTTTAATACCCATGACCGGGAACCATCCGAGCGTTACACCAAACAGCCAGATAAACAGCAAAGCGATAATATAAATCGGAATCGAATAACCGACGATGGTCAAAACCTGGACGGTATTGTCCAGTTTTCCGCGTTTCCGCACAGCACATACAATGCCAAGCGGAATGGTGATCGCCAGCGAGAGAATGGTGACAAATACGTTGATGAAAATGGTATTAGCCATCCGCTCAGGAAGGATCTGGATAACGTCCTGTTTAAAGTAGGAAGAATAGCCGAGATAGCCCTGCAAAAGGCCCTTAAAGACACCAGTCGCCTTTTCCGGCAAAAAGCCCATCCAGCGGGCATAACGAACGATCAGCGGGTCATTCAGGCCCATCTGTTCCCGCAGCCGCTGGTACATGATTTCGTACTCTTCCGGCTTGAGGGTGGTTTTCAGCCCTTCCAGCTCAGCACGGGCGGGGTCATTGGGAATCAGGTTGTAAAGGAAATACATCAGCAGCGACACGATCAGGAATACCAGAACCATGTAGAGCAGACGCTTCAGAAAGTATTTTTTCATCTGTTCCCCTCCTATCTTACTTGATATGATAAGGTATTGTTTGGTATCCATGAAAACCGCAAGGATCCGGCAGCCGCGTTCCCGCAGCGGGAAAGGCCAGAAAACCATGCAATTGCCATTCCGAACAGATCATTCCCGGCCGCGCCGGTTCAGCTGCTCTTGCAGGCTTCATGGGTACCAGACAGGATTAACGGCCATTAGGCCGGTGTTTTCAGCAGGTTATACAAAAATCGAATGCAATATCCATCTGAATTTCAAAATAGATATGATCTCAGAAACGACGGAGCGGCTGCAATAGCCGCCCCGCCGTTTCTGAACAAAGGGAAACTACAAATTATTCCGCAGTTTCAGCGGTGGGAATGGAAGCGTAAAGGATCGCATCCTCAAAGCCCCACAGGCTGTTCTGCTCAAAGCCTTCCAGCCATTCAGGATAGATGGTGTAGTAAACGTTGGAGTACAGCGGCAGGTTGGGCAGCAGCTCATTCCAACGAATGATGAAGTCCTGCCAAATCTTCAGGTAGGTTTCATCGTCGCCAGATTCAACACCGTAAACCATATCCATCGACAGCTGATCCAGCTCGTCGTCAAACAGATAGTTCTGGTTGTAGCCCAGCGCCACCATGTCGGGATCAGAGGTGAAGGCGTAGGACTGGTCATAGTTTGCGTAGAAGTTGGTTGCCAGGTTGTACATACCGTAGGTAGGAACGCCATACTTGTCGCCCTGGGTTGCGTCACGGTACAGATACAGCAGCAGCTCATCAAAGGTCATAGTGGTCTGCTCGATGACCATGCCGGCGTCAGCAGTCTGCTGGCCGTTGGTCAGCATAACTGCCAGCAGCTCAGAAACGGGGTTATCTTCAGAGGAAGCCCACATAATGTGCAGAGGCATCAGGATGCGGCCGTCAGCGAGGGTGACATTCAGAGGATAATCGCCAGCCTCCTCAGCAGTAACCTCTTTGTAACGGGTGCCGCTCTCATAAGGATTGCCGTTCTCGTCGAGGACCCAGCCGTCAGCTTCCAGAATCTCAACAGCCTTAGCGGGATCGTAAGCATAGGTATCCAGTTCGGAAGCGAACAGCTCCTCAGAATCCTTGTACATCCACATGCTCAGGCCGTAAGGACCCTGAACAACAGAACCGTGGCCCTGGCAGAACTGGTTCGCAAAATCGTTGCGGTCCAGCAGGTAAGCAACAGCATGACGGACAGCCTCAAACTGAGTCGGGCCAAAGTCACACTGGAAGGTCAGCTGGCCATAACCGCTTCTCTCGAAAGCAGAAACTTCGTAGCCGCCCTCTTCAACCAGGTCAAGTGCAGTATTGATCTCGTTACCATCGGACAGCTGGTTGAGCAGGTCGATCGAGCCGGTCTTCAGTGCGTCGAACTCGGTCTCAGTAACAGATTTAACCATGACAACCTGTTCAATCGAAGGTTTCTGGCCTTCGAAGTTGCCTGCATAGTTGGGGTTGAGTTCCAGAACTGCTTCGTTTGCGCCGGTATCAACGCTGACAACCTGGTAAGGACCAGCGGAAACACGGCCTTCATAGACCCAACGGGAAGCGTCGATCTCGGAAGCAACCAGAGAACCGCCATCCAGATAAGCGCCCTGGCCGTCGTCCTTAACGGTCAGATCAGCAGAAGCGTACTGAGGCAGATAAATAGGAGCAAAGGAAGCATAGGTCAGCTCATAGTAATAAGGAACATAATCGGCAGAAATAGTAACAGAATAGGTATATTCATCCAACAGACGAACACCGGACAGATAAGAAGTTGCACCCGACTGATAATCGGCAGCGCCAACGATTTTATCGGGAGTAGCCTGTACGCTGGCTTCAAGAGCAGCGGGAGAATACTGAACCAGTGCATAAGCTACGTAGTTGGCAGCAGTAATCGGTTCGCCATTGTTGAAAGTAAGACCCTCGTTGATCTTGACGGTAAAGGTCTTGGAACCATCCTCGTTGTCGGTGGTTTCGATGCCGCCGCAAACGGTTTCATTGACAACAAATGCGCCGCCCTGATCGGATACAACAACCTCATAGTCGTCGATCAGACCACGAAGGGTAGCATCGTCGGCATTGTTGGTCCACCAACCGTTGCCCAGGTCACCGGAGATACCGGTGGTAGAACCATAGATAATACGGTTGGGACGGGTTTCGGTGGTCTCGGTCGAAGAGGTGCTGCTCTCGGTCGAAGAGGTGGAGCTGTCGGTCGAGGACTCGCTGGTGGTACCGCCCTGGTTGCCACAGCCAGAGAATACACTGGCTGCCATAATCGCAACTAAAAGCAGAGAAGATACCTTTTTGAAGTTGGATTTCATTTTAGTTTCCCTCCTGAAATATTTATATTTTACGGCTGAACACCGAAAAATATCAGATGGATGTATGTGGCTGAAAAACAGCTGACAGTAGATGCGTCACAGATGAATCTGGTTCAAAAACAAATTGCATCTTT
>DVLN01000085.1 GCA_018715465.1 Candidatus Faecivivens stercorigallinarum
ATAGGCGGGGTTATCCACATAAAATGTTATCTGTCCGATCGGCTGTTCAGACGGATTGACCTTCCAACCTCCTGAACGGCGGCGGAAATCCTCTCCCATTGCTGCAAAAAATGCCCGGGCGTCCTGTTCGGTCAGCGGCATCATGCTGGAATTGCTCATATGAATACCCAGCTGATCGGAAATTCCAAACTCATACCGCCAGTTCCCTTCCGTTCCATATTCACAAGCCATTATCGGCAATACTTCGGAAAATGTTTCCAGCTGGTCGGCAATCGCACAGGAATATGCAGTCGAACCTGCGATCTGATACAGGTACCGCGTCAACGTCAACGGAACATTGTTATACTGGCGGGTAATGATACGGCCGTTTTTCATCGTGTATTCAATGTCCACGGTGGTTTCACCATAAGCATAGGCGGCCTGGTTATCATCAAATTCAAACGGCAGATATTCGACAAGCGGGAGGTTGAGTCCGTCTTCCACCGTCTTCTGGTTGGAAAGGACTGCTTGATGGAAGGAAACCACCTGATGGATGCTTTCTGCGTCGCTGAGCGGAAAACCATCTAGGAAATTATCGTCCGAAATACTGACACTTGCAATATCATCCTCAGTCGGCAGCCAGCTTTCATATCCAAATGTACCAGTGACCGCCACCAGCACCGAGAATACACCGACGCCAACAACTCCAGCTACACCGGTGACCAGTGAACGAACAATGTTTTTAAAACCGCGGTTGCGGACGGTATCCAGGATGATATAGGCCAGGATACCCAGTACTGAACCAGTAAACAGGGCAAATACTGCACCTGAACCTTCCAGCATACGGAAGAGAGCAAGCCCCACTGCCAGTGAGCCGCCTATTGCCACAATATAATATACTGGGCTCCAGATATATCCGCCCGCCTGTTCGCTCTTACGGGAAACCGCCCGGCGCCATGCCAACAAACCGAATACAATTGCCAGCAGCATGATTTGCAGCGCATACGACCAAACATTAAGTCGTCTGCCGGAAGAAATGAAGTAATAGAGCGGCGAAAAACGCAGCAGTACGTCTGTCAGCCAGAATCCGTTTCTGGTAAAACCAAAGGTCGCATTTCCGATTTGATTCATTCCCATCGAAACAAGAGCAACATATCCCAACATCACGATGGCAAAATATCCCGCACTTTCCAATATCGTTGAGCAGCAGAACATCAGAAAGCTCATCAGCATATAAAACATCAGCGCGGTGACTGCAACCGTCAAAGTCACCTGCAGATATTCCCCGGTAAACGTACTCGAAATATTTGCCCAGACCAGTTCATTGCCCCTGTTCATCGTATACGCACAGGCTTGCATAATATCAACAACTGCCATGACCGGCAGGATTGCTACCACAAAAGGCACAAACAGCAGGAAAAGCCCCGCAGTAATGGTACCAAGAAACTGCTTTCCCCTGGTGACCGGCAGCGCATGGAAGGTGTCCAGAGCACGGCGATTGTCCAGATAGGAAAAGATCACCATTGGTATCACAATAGAGGCGCCGACTGTGGTCAACAGTCCCATTGCCGCCAGCGATGGCATCGAAACCGACGAAGAATACTGCTCCGCATGCATCAGCCGGTTCACTGCATTCGGATATTCCATCAAAAAGCCGATCGGCCCGAAAATGACCATCGCAACCAAATACAGGATAAACGGGTTGCGGCAGCGGATCACCGTATCTTTAAAGACGGCCCATATGCTGTTGATCTTTGCCGGGCTGGACGAAGAACCCTTCCCGTTAATCTTTAAAAATGACGTTCGCGTCATAGCCCATCACCTCCATCTCATACATAAATACCTCTTCCAGCGTCAGCGGCATCGCTTCGAGTGCCAGCGGCTTGAAAGGCGCCAACTTTTGCTCGATCTCATCCATCCCGCCGCGGGCAATCAATGTGAAGAAACGCCCTCTGACCTCCATTGCCATGACCGGCAGCACCTGCTCCAGCTTCTGCTGATCGACTGTCACTTCAAATACAACCTCAATTTTGTGTACTTCACCCTTGAGGCTATCAAGATCTTTGGAGTAGAGCAATTTACCCTTATGCAGGATTCCGACGGTATCGCACAGTTCATCCAGTTCCTTCAGATTGTGGCTGGAGATAATCGCCGTCATCTCCCGCTCGGCAACCGCGTCGCACAGCACCTTACGGACAATCTGCCGTTTGACCGGGTCAAGGCCGTCAAAACATTCATCCAGCATCAAATATTGTGGTTTGACCGCCATTCCCAGCAAAAACGCCGCCTGCCGCTTCATCCCTTTTGAGAAGGTGTTAATCCGCTTGCGCTCCGGCAGCGAAAACCCTTCCACCAGTTCGTCATAGATGTCGTTGTCAAATTCCGGGTAAAACCGGCGGTAAAACTGCTTCATCTGATATAGGGTCGACTGCTGGATAAACCAGGGTTCATCCGCGACCAAAAAGATTTTGGATTTGACCGGCGGGTTTTCATAGACCGGTTCGCTGTCAACCCACAGTTTCCCTTCCTCCGCCTCATAAATGCCGGCGATGCAGCGCATCAGGGTTGATTTCCCGGCGCCGTTTGAACCAACCAGACCGTAAATCGACCCGGGCGCGATCTCCAGCGTGATATCGTCAAGCGCCGCAAAGCTGCCGAACCGCTTGACCAGATTTTCCACACGGATCATATCTGTTCCTCCTTTTCAAAATTTGCTCGGCTGTTCATCCGGCTTCTTCCGAATCGTCATAGATCACATTCAGCTGTTCGGTCAGCTCGCTTTTCTGAAATCCCAGCGATTTTGCCTTTTGGGCCGCTTCGATAAATTCTCCCAGCATCTTTTTCCGCACGTCTTCCATCTGAAAAACATCTCCCCGGATAAAACTTCCCCTGCCGGCAACCGAATAGGTAATTCCATCCGATTCCAGCTGGCTGTACGCCTTGGCAACGGTATTGGGATTGATACCCAGTTCCCGCGCAAGCGCCCTTACACTCGGCAGCTGATCATCCGCAGACAATATTCCCATACTGCACAGCCGGATGACTTCATCCTTCAGCTGCTGATAGATCGCGCCTTTCCCGCCGCGCAGATCAATTTGAAACATATGATTCCTCCTTTCTCAAGGTGTATGATGTGTATTAGCTGTATTATGAGCCATAGTACACTTAGATTATAGCATTCCTTTTTCTCCCTGTCAATAGTTTTTAAAAAACAAAAAGACCTGTTTCCACGCAAAAACGCAGAAACAGGTCTTGCCTGTATTTTGAGTCAGGCATTAAGCCTCTTCGAGATGAGAGTCGATCTTTTTGATCCACTTACCGCTCTTCAGCCGCCAGACGCACCAGACAGCCTTGATAACCTGGTCGATACGGATGCAGAAATAAATCCAGAATGCCGGGAAATCCCAAACAAATCCGGCCAGGCATCCAAGCGGAATCGAAACGACCCACAAAAACAGAATGTCCGCGACCATCAGGAATTTGGTATCTCCGCCGCCGCGCAGCACCCCTTTGGTCAGAATTGAGTTCATCGCCTGGAAGAAGACAATGACCGCGACAGCATCCATCAGCTGGAAAGCAATCCCGCGGGTCTCTTCAGTGATCTTATAAAAACCAATGACCGGCTCGGCGATCACCACGATGATTCCTGCGGCAACCAGTCCGAAAATCGCACCAAGCGCCAGGAAAGTATAGCCCTGTTCCTGTGCCTGTCTGACTTTGCCTTCGCCCAGCGTATGGCCGGTAATAATAGCGGATGCATTGCTCATCCCCTGAATCAGGACGGTCGTCAGCTGCATCGTAACAGCGGCAATCGAGTTTGCAGAGACAAAGTTGGAGCCCAGCCGTCCATAAACCATCGCGACCGCTGTATTGCCGAATCCCAGCAGGCCGTCACTGATCAGGACAGGAATGCAGATGCGGATATAATCGCCCCAGATATCCCCGCAATGGCAGAAAAAGTCCTTAATCCGGTATCCAACTTCATTTTCCTTTAGCCAGAAATATCCGCAGATGACCGCAAACTCAAAGGTACGCGAAATCAGCGTTCCCAGTGCTGCACCGGCAACCCCCATCTCGGGCGCACCAAACTTACCAAAGATAAATACATAGTTGGCAGCGACATTCAAAAAGAATGCGCCAATCGAAGTATACAACGGGATATGTACCTTACCGATCGAGCGCAGTACAATAGTCGTTGTCAGCGAAAGGCCCTGCAATAAAAAGCAGGGAATCGACC
>DVLN01000086.1 GCA_018715465.1 Candidatus Faecivivens stercorigallinarum
GAAGGGCTGCCCGTGCAAACCGGACCGTTTCACCGGACGCGCCGCAAAATCCCTTTTCTCCGGCTCTCCGGTTGACGCCGCATGCCCGCGGGCAGAGCCGGCAGTCTTCCAGCAAAGAAAGCATCTGCTCTCTTTCCTGCTCACTGATCATATCCATCACCGTTCCCATCCGCACAGGCTGTCTCCGGCACAAACCGCCTTTTCCCCGCATACATTGGGATATCAGGGAACCTGCTCCAAAAGGGACCGGTTCCAGATGAAAGAAGGTGGTTTTACCGATGAATCAACCTCTGCATATTCTTACCGCCGGCGGAGACCGGCGCTTTTCAATACTCGCCCGTAAACTCGCATCGACCGACGGTGTACGGGTCACCGCCTTCGCTCAGGGAAACCCCGAAACCGCAAGCGCTGCTCAGCCCCATTTTATCCGTTCCCTGTCCGAACTGGACACACCCCCAGACCTTCTGGTACTGCCGCTTCCACTGACCCGGACGGGTGAAACCCTTTCGGTTCCGCTGGAGAAAGACCGCCCGCCGGTCTTTCTTGGAGAACTGCTGGCCTGCTGCCGGCAGGATACCCGCGTCTACGGCGGGCTGACGGCGGCGGGGGAAGATTTTGCACTGCTCTGCCAGAAACACGGCATCTCATTTACCGACTATCTGTCGGACGAAGCCTTCGCGCTTAAAAATGCCGACGCAACCGCCGAAGCGGCAGTTGCACTCGCCATCGACCTGCTGCCGGTTACCCTCCGGGGGACCCGTGTACTGGTGACGGGAGGCGGAAGGATCGCCAGAAGCCTTGTCCGCATCCTCTGTGCGATGGGAGCAGAAGTATTCGCAGCCGCACGCTCAAACGCGCAACGCTGTGAAATGGCGCTGCTGGGAGCACACCCACTGCCGCTTACAGATCTTGCACGTCCGGCAGGAGCACAAGGCGGAGTACTGTCCACTGTCCGGCTGGTCTTCAACACCATTCCTGCCCCTGTTTTTGGCCGGGAAGAACTGGTAAAGATCCCGCCCGACACACTCATCATCGAGCTGGCGTCCAGTCCGGGCGGATTTAAACCGGAAGCTGTCAGCAGCAGTGGACGGGTGATCGTCCGCGCACTGTCACTTCCGGGGAAAACTGCGCCCGAATCCTGTGCCGAATGGCTGAAAACCCTGATCTGTGAAAAGGACCCGATGCTGGGCAATCACTGTCCGGTATGACCCAGTCTTTTAAAGGAGATGAATTACCTATGCCTGCTCCTCCGCTCCGGCTCGGATTTTGTATGACCGGTTCCTTCTGTACCTTCCAGCGGGCTTTTGAACAGATGGAACGCTGTGTCGCCGCAGGATATGAAGTCCTGCCAGTCTTTTCTTTCAACGCATCCACCCTTGACACCCGCTTCGGAAAGGCCGCCGACCATCTGGCACGTGCCCGGCTGATCTCCGGTCATGAACCGATCCTCACCATTCAGGACGCCGAACCGCTCGGCCCCAAAAACATGACCGACCTGCTGCTGGTCTGCCCATGTACCGGCAACACATTGGCAAAACTCGCGAACTCGATCACCGACACCCCCGTCACAATGGCGGTCAAAAGCCATCTCCGCCAGGAAAAGCCAGTCGTCCTCTGTCTTGCGACCAACGACGCACTGCGGGGCAGCGCCAAAAATATCGGGGCACTGCTCAATCAGAAAAACTGTTACTTTGTTCCATTCGGCCAGGATGATGCCGGCAAAAAGCCGTCCTCTCTGGTCGCCGATTTCAGCTGCATCCCGCAGGCACTCGACGCCGCCCGGCGGGGCCAACAGATGCAGCCGCTGCTTTTTTAACAACAGACAGCCGCCGGATACTAGGCAATCAGCCAGGCAATCAGCTATCCGGCGGCTTTTTACCGGCTGTTTTATCTGCCCTTATCCGCCCTGCGGGGAGCATCGGGGGAATACAGCCGCATATACCGGGAAAACAGCAGCTCGGTACATAGCTGTAACTTATAATATCCCGCCCGTTTGGAATCAGGCGTTCCCAGAGATACCACCTCGTCAAACATTGCATGAATCGACGGCTCGCGGGTCTGGCTGAGCAGAATGACCCGCACCCCACGGCTGCGCAGCTGTTCAATGATCTGGCATCCCTGGCCCATCACATAGTTTCCATCGACCGATAGAAAAATCGCCAGATCTCCTCTGTCCATCGTCCGGGCGCGTTCGGCGTGATCTTCCACCAGGTCGTAACTTTCGGTATACCGGCCGATCGACAAAAACAGAAATTGCAGCTGCTTGGCCAACAGCCCCGGCTGGTAAAAACCATACAACGCCACATCCCGTGCATCGTGAATCTGCCGGCAGACACCGTCCAGCTGTTCCAGCGACACACTCTGCTGAAACCGAACCAGCGCATCGGCAATATTGCTGGTATAGGATGCGATCGCCTCACGATCTCCCTGATCATAGGGAAGCTCTTCCAGATAATCTTTGGTGGAAGCGTTGACACTGTGGCGATAATAGACCGTAACCTGTTTGAGCTGAGCAAAGCTGTCGTACCCAAGTGACCGGACAAACCGGCTCACCGTCGCGATCGAAGCATAGCAGGCGTTGGCAATCGTCTGAACGGATAAGGAGTCCAGCGTCATTAAATGAGAAAGAAAATACCGCGCAATCGTGCGGTTGGAATCATTGTCAGCAGACGAGTCGACAATCGCCTGCAGCTGATGGATCAGATCACTGTGCATGGAATCCTCCTGGAAATGACAAAATGCAAAAAGACAACCCTTTCATTTCCGCGCGCAGCAGAAAAGACAGGCTATTTTTCTACATTATAATACAAATCGACAAAAGGTTCAAGGCGACAATCACGAGAAAAGTAAAAACAGAGCTTGACAAAAATCCGAATTCGGATTATTATGGAATACGAATTCGGATTTAAAAAAGGAGGAATCCTATTGCCAAACCAACCCGACCGACCCACGACCCAGCAGCTGATGAACCAGATTCGCCGTATTATGACTGCGGTCAATCAGATTGACGGCACCTACTATCTGGCCGCTAAAAAAATGGGGGTCAATGAAAACGAGCTCGCCCTCCTCTACGCCATCGGCGACGGCCAGCTGCATTCCCAGAAGGAGGTCAGCGAGCAGTGGCTGATCCCCAGAACCACCATCAATACCATCGTCAAAAAATATCAGGAGAAAGGATTGCTGACTCTGCACAACATCGAAGGACAGCGCAGAGAGATGCACCTGTGTCTGACCGATGCAGGAAAAGAATATTGTGCTGAATTGCTCCAGCCGATCTATGCCGCTGAAACCGCCGCGCTGGCAAAAACACTGGAAAACTGTTCCGACTGTTTTATCGACGGATTTGCCGTTTTCAGCCAGCTTCTGGAACAGCAATTTACCCAGACGATCCTTGCTCCGCCGGGAAAGGATGAAACCAACCATGAGAATTAAACTTTCTGATCATTTCAACAGCCGGAAACTGATCCGCTTTACGCTGCCGTCGGTTGTCATGATGATTTTTACTTCCATTTACAGCGTCGTCGACGGGCTGTTTGTCTCCAACTTTGTCGGCAAAACGCCTTTTGCTGCAATCAACCTGATCATGCCGCTGCTGATCATTGTCGGTGCACTGGGGTTTATGATCGGCACCGGCGGTACTGCTATTGTCTCCAAGACGCTGGGAGAAGGCAAAAAGGAACTGGCAAACCAGTATTTTTCGATGCTGGTCTATGTCACCATCGCCGGCGGCATCCTCTTTGCCATTCTCGGGGAGATCTTTCTGCCGACTGCTTCGGTGCTGCTGGGGGCAGAAGGAGAGATGCTGGATAACTGTATCCTGTACGGACGGATTCTGCTGGCCTCGATGCCGTTTTTCATGCTGCAAAACGTCTTCCAGAGCTTTTTTGTCACCGCGGAAAAGCCCCAACTCGGGCTTGCTGTAACGATTGCAGCTGGTGTGACAAACATAGTACTGGACGCGCTGTTTGTCGCGGTATTCCAGTTCGGACTCGCCGGCGCGGCCTGGGCAACCGCCATCAGCCAGACAATCGGCGGGCTGTTCCCGATCCTCTATTTTACCCGTAAAAACAACAGTCTGCTGCATCTGACCAGATCGCCATTTTACGGAAGGATTCTGCTGCACACCTGCACCAACGGTTCTTCTGAGCTGATGAGCAACATCTCAGCTTCGGTGGTCACCATGCTGTATAATTTCCAGCTGATGCGCATTGCAGGAGAAGACGGCGTCGCTGCCTATGGCGCGATCATGTACGTCAGCTTTATCTTCTGCGCAATCTTTATCGGGTATGCAGTCGGCAGTGCCCCGGTCATCGGGTACCACTTCGGGGCCGGAAACACCGGCGAACTGAAAAGCCTGCTGAAAAACAGTCTTAGGCTGATCGGCATTGCAGGATGTATGATGGCGGTACTGTCCTTTATCCTGTCCGTACCGATGTCCCGACTGTTTGTCGGCTATGACCAGGAGTTGTATCAACTGACGGTAAGGGGCTTTCAGATCTATGCCTTTTCCTTTTTGCTGTGCGGGCTGAACATTTTTGGTTCTGCCTTTTTCACTGCGCTGAACAATGGACTTTTGTCGGCGGTCATTTCTTTTCTGCGGACGCTGTTTTTCCAGTCAATTTCGGTTCTTGTACTGCCGGTATTTCTGGAAATCGACGGCATCTGGCTGGCAATTGTCGCGGCAGAGCTGGCGGCACTGGCCGTAACCGCAAGCCTTCTGATTGCCAACCGGAAAAAATACCGGTACGGATAATACCAGGGTGTTCCCCATCCGATTCAGACAAAACAGTTGTTTTGTACAATTGCCATTTTTCCATCTATATTGTACAATAAAAATGGAAAGAGAAAAGAAAGTTTGATGGAGGAACAGCATGATTCTGCACGATTTTTATATCGGCGCGTCGTTTGATGCATACACCTTTTTCGGTGCACACCCCGCCGAAAAAGGTTTTATATTCCGTGTTTATGCTCCCGCAGCGGAAAAGGTCGCTCTTTTCGGTGACTTTAACGGCTGGACAGAAGAAGAGATGCAGCCACTGGGAACCAGCGGCGTCTGGGAGCTGACTGTTTCACAGGCGGCTGAGGGTCAGCTGTACAAATATGTGATCTACTCCAAAGAGGGTTGGAAATGTGAGCATTGCGACCCGTACGGATTTTCAATGGAGCTGCGTCCCAATTCCGCTTCCCGGCTGGTTAGGCTGGAAGGATATTCCTTCTCAGACGAAGGCTGGATGAAACGGCGGCAGAGCTCTTTTGACCAGCAGGTCAACATCTATGAGGTGCATCTCGGCTCCTGGCGCACTGCGCCCGACCGGGAAAACGGCTGGTACAACTATGAAGAGCTGGCCGACCGGCTGATTCCCTATGTCAAAGAATGCGGTTATACCCACATTGAAATCATGCCGCTTTCCGAGCATCCGTCGGACAACTCCTGGGGCTATCAGAACACCGGATTTTTCAGCCCAACTTCCCGGTACGGTACGCCACACCAGCTGATGAAACTGGTTGACCGCTGCCATCAGGCAGGAATCGGGGTACTGGTGGACTTTGTACCGGTCCACTTTGCGCTGGATTATTACGGGCTTGCGCGGTTTGACGGCAGCTATCTGTACGAATTCCCGCACGACGATGTCGGATTCAGCGAATGGGGCAGCAAGAATTTCAATCATTCACGCGGTGAAGTCGCGAGCTTTTTACAGTCAGCCGCCGCCTACTGGTTGGGGGTCTATCATTTTGACGGATTGCGGGTGGACGCAGTTTCCCGGCTGATCTACTGGCAGGGAGACGAAAAACGTGGTGTCAACGACCGCGCTGTCAAATTCCTGCAGAATATGAACGTCGGATTAAAGCAGCTGTTCCCCAGCTGTATGCTGGTTGCCGAGGACTCGACCTCCTATCCCAAAATCACCGCACCTGTCCAGTATGACGGGCTGGGCTTTGACTACAAATGGGACCTCGGATGGATGAACGATACCCTTGATTACTTCCGTACTCCGCCAAAGGAAAGACCGGATAAATACCACAAGCTGACCTTTTCGATGCACTACTTCTACCAGGAACATTATCTGCTCCCCTTCTCCCACGACGAAACTGTCCATGGAAAGGCAACCATCCTCCAAAAGATGTGGGGAGACTATGAGCAGAAATTCCCGCAGGCAAGGGCAATGTACCTCTATATGATGACCCATCCCGGGAAAAAGCTCAACTTTATGGGCAATGAAATTGGTCAGCTGCGGGAATGGGATGAAAAACGGGAACAGGACTGGGAACTGCTCCGTTACCCGCTGCACGACGGATTTTACCATTATATCTGCCGGCTGAATCAGCTATACCTGACCCATCCCAGCCTGTCATCCGGCGAATATGACGCCCGCAGTTTTCTCTGGCTGGAAGTAAAAGGAGAAAAAAGCTGTGTGTACGCCTATCTGCGCGGTCCGATGGTCAACACTGCTCCGACGCCTAAAGACAATAAAAAAGAGAGTGTTTGGCAACAGCCTGCCGACCGCACGGTATTGGTGTTCAACTTTTCAGACAGGGCAGCTGCCGGTTATCGAATCAATCTGCCGGTTCCAATGGAATTGCGTCCGCTGATCAGTTCGGACAGCGACATCTACGGTGGCAGTTTCAGCGGTGAACTGCCGGTACTGCGACCCCAGTACGATCCGATCAAAGAAAACTGGTTTATTCAGGCAGATCTTCCGCCCTTTTCCGGCATCCTCTACAGCGCACGTCCACTGCATAAGCCGGCCCCAGTCCACTGTCCGGCCGGTACACGCAAAAAAAGATAACAGAGAAAAAAGGTAATGAAGGAAAGATGCCCTGTCTGCCGCAACGCAGACAGGACATTTTTCTTTTCGTGACCATCCTTTCCAAAGAATGAAAATCCCTTGCGCGGAACAGAAATTTTGGATATAATCAATATAAGAACAGGCGGTTTTCTTCCGCCGCAGACGGTTATTACAGATCAACAAGGAAAGGACGAATCGACATGGCAAAAAAACATCGCGATTTTCCGGCAGACTTTCTCTGGGGTGCTTCCACCTCTGCCTACCAGGTTGAGGGCGCCAGCCTCGAAGACGGCAAAGGCCCTTCGGTACAGGACATCAAGGTCATTCCCGAAGGAACCCCTGATTTTAAGGTCGCTTCCGACCAGTACCATCACTACAAAGAGGACATCAAACTGATGGCGGAAATGGGCTTCAAGACCTACCGCTTTTCGATCTCCTGGTCCCGCCTGATTCCCGAAGGGACCGGCGCAGTCAACCCCAAAGGCATTGAATACTACAACAACCTGATTGACGAATGCCTCAAATACAACATCCAGCCGCTGGTCACGATGTATCATTTTGACCTGCCCGCCGCTATCCAGGCAAAGGGCGGCTGGGGCAACCGGGATACCATCGACGCTTTTGTCAACTTTGCAAAGGTAATGTTTGAGAACTTCGGCGACCGGGCAAAACTCTGGCTGACCATCAACGAACAGAATATGCTGACTCTCGCAGGCCCGGTCATCGGTACCTTTGACCCGACCGGCGTTGAGAATGTCACCAAGGAACTGTATCAGCAGAACCATTATATGATGGTTGCACAGGCAAAAGCGATGGCACTTTGCCATGAGATGGTCCCAGGCGGCAAGATTGGCCCTGCCCCCAATATTTCCTGTGTCTATCCCGCTTCCTGCAACCCTGCCGATATCACTGCCGCCGAAACCTTCTCAGCAATCCGCAACTGGTTCTATTTTGATATGGCAACCGCCGGTGTCTACAACCATCAGGTCTGGAGCTATCTGGAAGCACATGACGCACTGCCGGAAATTCAGCCGGGCGATATGGAGATCCTCGCTTCCGGTCATCCCGACTTCCTTGCCTTCAACTATTATTCCACCGCAACGGTCGCTGCCTTCCCTGAAGATGAAGCGTTTGATCCCAACGCACCGGTTGACCAGCAGAAAAACGGCGGCGAACCTGGCTATTTTAAGCCGGTTCCCAACAAAAACCTGCTCAAGACCGAATGGGGCTGGGAAATCGACCCGATCGGCTTCCGCAATACCCTTAACCAGGTCTACTCCCGCTACCGTCTGCCGATCATCATTACCGAAAACGGCCTTGGGGCACATGACAAGCTGGAAGAGGACGGCACCATCCGGGATGATTACCGGATCGAATACCTCCAGCGGCATATCGAACAGATGCAGCTGGCAATCGACGACGGCGTCCAGATGATGGGATACTGCCCCTGGTCGGCAGTCGACCTGATCTCGACTCATGAAGGCTTTGACAAACGGTATGGCTTTATCTATGTCAACCGCGGCAACTTTGACCTCAAAGATCTCAGAAGAATCCCGAAAAAATCCTTCTACTGGTATAAAAAAGTCATTGCCACCAACGGCAAAGACCTTGAAAACAATCTGTAATTTCTGATAGAGCTGCCCTGAACGGAATAAAGGTTCAGGGCAGTTTCGCTTTTTGACGGTTAACAGTCTACGATTCCTTTATTCGATTTTCGATGACTTTACACCCGTTTATCGGAATATTACAATAAATAACAGAATCCGGCAATCAATAAAGGAGGAGCACCATGTCTGAAAAAGCTGTACCACCCGCTGTCAACCCCGCCATCACCGGGAAAGATGTCCTGATCACCGGCGGGGGCGGCTCAATCGGGTCAGAACTTGCCCGACAGGTTTACCGTTTTGCACCCCGGTCGCTGACCCTTCTGGATATCAATGAAAACAGCCTCTACCTGCTGACTCAGTGCCTTTCCCGCAAAGGCGGCACTCCTGTCATGCCGCAGGTAATCTCCATCCGGGACCGGAAAGCGTTGTTCAGACTGTTTGCACAGCTGCACCCTCAAACGGTACTGCATGCAGCTGCCCACAAGCACGTCCCACTGATGGAGCAGAATCCTGATCAGGCGGTCAAAAACAACATCTTCGGAACCATAAACCTGTTCGATGCTGCACAGGCATATCAGGCAGAAAAGGTACTGCTGATCTCGACTGACAAGGCCGTCCGCCCCAGCTCTGTGATGGGAGCGACCAAGCGGATATGTGAACAGCTCTGTCTTGACCGGGAGGGTCCGGTCTTTACCGCTGTCCGGTTCGGGAATGTGATGAACTCAGCAGGGTCTGTGCTTCCGCTGTTCCGGCAGCAGCTGCGGGAAGAAAAGAAAATCCTGTTGACCGACCGACGGATGACCCGGTATTTCCTGTCGATTCCACAGGCAGCAGAGCTGGTGCTGCATGCGGCCGCCAAAAACAGGCCCGGGAAGATCTATATGCTGGACATGGGCCAGCCAGTCTCGATTGGACAGCTGGCGATGCAGGTGATCAAGGAAGAAGGTTTTGCACCGAACGAGGTGGAGATTGTGGAAACCGGCATCCGACCGGGTGAAAAGCTGGAAGAACTGCTTTTCTCTTCGGACGAACGGTTTGTCCCAACCGACATCGCCGGGTTGCTGGCGGCCGACGCCTGCCCGGAATACACAGTTTTAGAAAAGGAACGGCTGCTAAAACAATTAAAGAATGCGGCTGACAATGGAGATGCTCCGGCTATCCGTTCACTGCTGGGCCTTCAGGAAGATAATGGGTAATCGGAAAAACGGAAAACTAGAACAAAAAATTAGCAAAAAAGTAATGGAATTTGATTGATCTGTATGATATAATAGATATATCATAGAGAAAGAAGGGAATTCCCATGGCATTTGCTACTATTAACTTTTTTTCCAAATCGCTGATGCGTACCGTCCCGATTAACGTCGTCATCCCGACCGACAAAATTGTTTTCCCCGGCATGCCGGTTCCTGAGAAAAAGCCTTTCAAAACGCTGTACCTGCTGCACGGCGTTCTCGGCAACTATACCGACTGGGTAAACGGTACCCGTGTACAGGCGCTGGCCAACGACAACAACCTCTGTGTGGTCATGCCGTCCGGCGACAACAAATTTTACTGTGATTCGGACATCTCCGGCGACCGGTACGGAAAATTCATCGCCGAAGACCTTGTCAGTTTCACCCGCGACACCTTCCCCCTCTCCCATAACCGGGAAGATACCTTCATCGGCGGACTGTCGATGGGCGGTTTCGGCTCAATCGTCAACGGCCTGCGCCACCCGGAAATTTTTGGTTGCATCACAGCCCTCTCCTCTGCCCTGATCAAGGACAAGATCTTACAGTCTGTCAACCAACCAGGGCATGATTTCTTTACCAGACGCCAGTATGAAACGATGTTCGGCGTTGACAAGATCGAGGATTATATCGGTTCGGTCAACGACTATGAAGCGCTTGCCGACGGACTCAAAGATGCCAAGGTCAAACCGAAAATCTATATGGCCTGCGGTACTGAAGATTCTTTGTTTGATGCGAATGTCGCGTTCAAGGACAAGCTGCTTGCAGACGGCTTTGACCTGACTTGGGAAGAAGGCCCTGGTGTACATGACTGGGCGTTCTGGGATGCTTATATCGAAAAGGCAATCAAATGGCTGCCGCTGGGCGAAAGCGTCAAGGGCGTCAGCAGTGAAAATGTGGGAATCCCGGCAAGAAAGAGCAAATAACATTTTTTTATCGTGAACAAAAACGGAGGAAGCCGGTCAGTCGGCCACCTCCGTTTTCTTCTGCTTAAAATGCCAGATAGAACATATAAAATCCAATCAACAGAATCAATCCCCCCATGATCCATTTCATCCAATTGCTGAAAATGCCATACCGGCTGTCCCTTGCAATGGAGCGAACCCACCCCATTGAAGTACCGGCAATCACCGTCAGCGTCCCATGCCCGACCGCATACAGAAACAGCAGCAGCATTCCCCAGCCGATGCTGCCTTTCCCGGCGACAATCGCCAGCAGCACCACCAATACAGGGGTTGCACAAGGAGAAGAAAAAATCCCGCCCAGGATGCCCGCCAGCAATGCGCCCATGTACCCGCGGTGTTTGTTTTTTGAAACAAGGTAGGTTGATGGGATAAAGTTAAACAGTTCCCAGGTTTGCAGCGCCATCAATACCATAAGTACCCCCAGCAGCCCGTACCACCAGCCGCTGTTCGCTCCGATCAGCCGCCCGGCCAGCGACGCAAGAGTCCCCAGCAGGGTGAAAGTGACCGCACTGCCCGCCGCAAAGATCAGCGACATTTTAAACGCCTGTGCCGGCTTGTTTTCTCCGCCGCCGACATAGCCGATCACCAGCGGGATGCTTGACAGGGAGCAGGGGGTAAACGAGGTCAGCACCCCAGCCAGCAGCGCCAGTACCGGTGCAAGCCAGCTGCTTTCATTGATCAGCGTCCCCAGTGACGACAACCATCCGTCGATCATTCTGCCACCCCCATATCCTGAAGAATCAGTTTCATCTGGTCCTCGGTCAGAAGGCCTTCATGTACCGTGTAGACATGCTCACCGGTCTCTTTGGAGGAATAAAGGGTGAAAGGAATGCCAAGTGATTCATCCGGCATATAGGGGCTGCCATCCGGCAGGAAAAAGACCTGTGTCGGGATAACCTGTACCGGATACTGCATGGCCTCGCCCGGATATTCCTGGACATCCAGATAATGGATAGATGCTTTGCCCTGCATCTCACGGCTGACCGATTCCAGAATCGGTTCCATCTGTTTGCAGGGGGCACAGTAATCGGCGCCAAAGTCAATTATAATCGGAAGCCCGGCAGCGGTCAGGGTATCCATATCAATTTCGGAAACAACAAGCGGCGACGATTGCTGCTCATCCTGAAAAGGAGGATTTTTCAGCAGATAGATTGCCGCTACAGCAATAACAATCAAAATTGGAACAATGATGCGTGCAGCCTGTTTTTTATCCTTAAAAATGGGGTTCATGGCAGTTTTCCTTTCTTTCCATCTCTTTTCCGGTTCAGGTATGGACCTATTGTATCATGGCAGGCGGGCAACGTCAACCGCCTTTTTTATAATGCACTTGACAAAAAATCAAAAAGCAGTAAGATAAAATCAAACCATTTGACAGAACAGGAGGCGGCCCATGTCCATCATCTGGAACCCCTGGCACGGATGTCATAAATTTTCGCCCGGATGCCAGCACTGTTATGTCTACCGGCGGGATGAATCCATCGGAAAAAATCCGGCCCAGGTCGTCAAGACAGCATCTTTTGACCTCCCCGTACAGAAAAAACGAGACGGCAGCTACCGCATCCCGGCCGGGGAAACTGTTTACGCAGTCATGACCTCCGACTTTTTTGTCGAAGAGGCTGATGGATGGCGGGAGGATATCTGGCGGATGATTCACCAGCGGGAGGACGTGCAGTTTATCATTATCACCAAACGGATCGTCCGCTTCAGCAGCTGTCTGCCGGACGACTGGGGGAATGGTTACCCCAATGTTACAGTCGGTTGCACCTGTGAAAACGGAGAGGCAGCAGCCCAGCGTCTGCCAATCTTCTTATCGCTGCCGATTGCCGACCGGTTTGTCACCTGCGAGCCGCTGTTGTCGCCGATCTTGCTGGAGCCATGGCTGGAAAGCGGAAAGATCCGGGCGGTTATCGCCGGCGGCGAAAGCGGGGACGGAGCGCGGGTCTGCGACTACGACTGGGTGCTGGATATCCGGGAACAGTGCCGCCGGACGGGAGTCGCCTTCCATTTCAAACAGACCGGTCTGCATTTCCGAAAAGACGGTCATCTGTACACCATTCCCCGCCCACTCCAACAGCCACAGGCACAAAAAGCCGGTATTGATCTGGAGGCCAGCCTGGATGCGCCTTGTCAAAACTTAGAGGCAGTGGTATACTGATAAATATAAAAATAAAGGAGCGTAATCAATATGGAAAAGCTGGAAAACCGTTTTCTCCGCTATGTTGCGGTCGATACTCAGTCAGCAGAAGACCGCAAATGTGTCCCCAGTACTGAAAAGCAGCATGACCTCGCAAAAATGCTGTGTCAGGAACTGAAAGACATGGGGTTTGATGCGGAACATGATGAACATTGCTATGTTTACGGTACCATTCCCGGCAACTGCCCTGACGCACCAGTTATCGGTCTGATCGCCCATATGGACACCTCGCCTGATTGCAGCGGTACCAATGTTAAAGCCCGCATTGTTCACTATGAAGGCGGAGACATCCTGTTAAACGAAGAAAAAGGAATCGTCCTTTCTCCTGCACAGTATGAATCACTGAACCGATATGTCGGCCAGGACCTGATTGTCACCGACGGTACAACCCTGCTGGGCGCTGATGACAAAGCCGGTGTCGCCGAAATCATGCAGCTGGCAGCCTTCTTTGCAGAAAATCCAGACGTCCCCCACGGTACCATCAAAGTTGGATTTACTCCTGATGAAGAAGTCGGCATGGGGCCGTCCTTCTTTAACGTTCCCAAATTCGGTGCCGATTTTGGTTATACACTGGACGGCGGAGAGCTGGGCGAGATCGAATACGAAAACTTCAACGCTGCTTCTATGAAAGTATCTGTCCACGGTCTGGGTATCCATCCCGGCTCCGCCAAGGACAAAATGATCAACGCCTGCCTGATCGCAATGGAATTCAACTCCCTGTTGCCGGAACAGCAGAAACCTGCTTATACCTCCGGTTATGAAGGATTCTTCCATCTTAACGGCATGGAGGGCGATATGGAAAACGCAACGCTTGTCTATATCATCCGCGACCATGACGCAGAGAAATTTGCTGAAAAGCAGAAACTGGCCCGCGCCGCCGCTGATTTTATCAATGCCAAATATGGCGAAGGGACCATTCAGCTGGATATCCGTCAAAGCTATCGGAATATGTCTGAACAAATCCGCCAGCATTTCCACCTGATCGAAAACGCCCGCACCGCAATGGAATCGCTCGGTGTCACCCCTGTTACCATGCCCATCCGCGGTGGTACTGACGGTGCGACCCTGTCGTTTATGGGTCTGCCCTGTCCCAACCTCTGCACCGGTGGTGCCAACTATCATGGACGGTTTGAATATATCCCGGTACAGTCGATGGAAAAGACGTTTGAAATTATCCGTGAGATTGTCGCGCTGTATGCAAACACCAAACGCAGCGATTTTGCAGACTTGAAATAATCAGACTGAAAGAAAAAGAAATGACCCGCATGGGTTGAATACCATGCGGGTTTTTGGATGTTTGGCGAACAGGGCAGACATCTCAGCCCCAGACCTGCTGTGCAACCTCCCTGACCAGTCTCAGTTTGGCCCACTGTTCCTCCTCGGTCAGCTTGTTGCCAATCTCACAGGACGCAAAGCCGCACTGCGGGCTGAGATACAACCGGTCAAGCGGAATATACCTCGCCGCCTCATGGATGCGGTCGATTACAGTCTGTTTATCCTCCAGTCTGGGAGATTTGGTGGTAATCAGACCGAGAACGACTTTTTTATCGCCCGTCACCTCTTTCAACGACGCAAAGCTGCCAGAGCGCTCGTCGTCAAACTCCAGATAATAGGCATCCACATTCTCCTGTCCAAAGACCAGCGATGCAATTTTATCGTATCCGCCTGTACATGCCCAGGTAGAATGGAAGTTTCCGCGACAGATATGGGTGTTGATAACCAGATCTTCCGGTTTGTCTTCAATCGCCAGGTTGTTGATCGTCAGAAACTGCTTTTGAAGGACTTCCAGCTGCTGATCGTCTGCTCCGAAGAAAAGGTTTGCCTTTGGATCGACAAAACAACCCCAAGTGCAGTCGTCAAACTGGATATTCCGACAGCCCGCCGCGTACAGATCAGCGATAACTTTTTTATAACCTACGACAATATCAGCAATCAATTGCTCGTCATTCGGATAAATTGTCCGGGTAGACGCCAGATTCATCGGCATGATCAACTGTTCCAAAAACTGAGCCGGTGCCGGGATGGTCTGTTTGGTAATTGTATTCTCATCTTCCAGTGCTTTCACAAACTGAAAGTGTTCTACAAACGGATGTCTGTTGACCGACAACCTGCCAGTCAGGAAGGTATCGTCGATCTTAGCGGCTTCCCCATGAAAAGGCAGCCCTTTTTCGGTCTCCTGATGGCCGATGCCCTCGAATCCCCACATGAAGTCCAGATGCCAGGTCGCGCGGCGGAACTCGCCGTCGGTGATGACATGATAACCGGCCGCCTTCTGTTTTGCCACCAGTTCGGTGATGCAGTCATCCTCAACTGCTTTGAGCTGGGAAAAGGCGATCTTGCCAGTCTGATAATCAGCGCGGGCCTTTTTCAGTCGGTCGGGACGCAAAAAGCTGCCAACATAATCATAGCGGAAAGGGGTCTGTAAAACGGACATACCTAAATTCTCCTTTAAATCTGTGTGATGTACCAACAGTATACAAGATCCCTGAACGGTTGTAAAATACAGAAAACAGGCGGTTTGCCATAGTTTGTTTCTATAGCAAACCGCCTGTTTTCATTTTATCGTTCATCTGACGAAGCGTACCGCTTAAGTGCTTCGATATACAGATTCCCAAATCTTCCCGTGCCGGCCTTGCTGTGGGTGATGTAACCAATTTCCATATAATCGTCCACATCCAGCGGAATCGCCACAATATTTTCCCCGTTCAGCTTCTCATTGATGACGCCGCTGCAAATCGTGTACCCGTTCAGTCCAATCAGCAGATTAAACAGAGTCGCTCGGTCCGAAACCATGATATCTTTTTTGCTCTCCAGCGTACTTAATATTTCCTCGGAATAATAAAAAGAATTGTGCTCTCCCTGTTCATAGGAAAGCCGTGGATAAGGTGCGAGATCTTGCAGTGAAACAATCTCCTTTTTGGCAAGTGGGTTGTCCACACCGACAAATACATGCGGCTTTGCTACAAACAGTCGGTGAAACTTCAGCCCCTTTTCCCGCAGCACCCTGCGCAGGACCACTTCGTTGAACTGATTCAGATACAGCACCCCCACTTCACTGCGCAGTTTAGCGACGTCGTCAATCAGCTCATAAGTCTGGGTCTCCCGGATACGGAAATCGTATTCTTCTCCGCCGTACCGTCTGAGCAGTTCAACAAAGGCCTCTACCGCAAAAGAATAGTGCTGGGTGGAGACGCAAAACTGATGCTTAACCTGCCCATTTCCCAGATAACGCTCTTCAATCAGATTGGTCTGTTCAATGACCTGCCGGGCATATCCGAGAAACTCTTCCCCCTCCGTCGACAGCAATACTCCTTTATTTGTACGCTTAAAGATGGTAATACCCAGTTCACCTTCCAGTTCTTTGACCGCAGCAGTGAGACTGGGTTGTGCAATATATAGCCTTTTTGCTGCTTCGCTGATCGTCCCGGCTTCCGCAATGGTGACAATGTATTTGAGCTGTGATAGGGTCATCCGTTTACCTCCTGTTCAGGATAAAACAAAAAATGGTACCACATCGAAACGTGGTACCACTTTTTTGGCGGAGAAGGAGGGATTCGCCCTGTCTGCGGACAGGCCAGGTCGCGGCTCTGACAGCCCACCGGGCTGTCATTCAGTACCGCTCCCGTTCGAATCCCTGCAAAATTGGTACTATATACAAAAATGGTACCACATCGAAACGTGGTACCACTTTTTTTGGCGGAGAAGGAGGGATTCGAACCCTCGATGAGCTATTAACCCATACACGAGTTCCAGTCGTGCGCCATAAACCAAGCTAGGCGACTTCTCCATTTATGATAGCAGCATCATTCGCTGCAACGTTGATAATTATATCAGCATTCATCTGATTTGTCAACCCCTTCATGAAAAAAAATCGACATTTTTTTTGTTTGGTGCTATAATAAAAGTACTATCACTGCAAAGGAGCATGACAGATGAACGCACCAATAAACGGACTGCGCCTTCAGATCCGGCTTCGCATTTATAAAGATGACCTGCTCTTTGGCACCGGTATCGCTGAACTGATGGAACGGGTGGAAGCAAACGGCTCAATGTCCGCTGCCTGCCGGGAAATGGGAATGGCTTATTCCAAAGGATGGAAGATTGTGCGCCGTGCTGAAAACCAACTGGGATACCCTCTAATGGACGGCAAACGGGGTGGGACTGGCGGCGGCAAAATGGTTTTGACCTCGCAGGGACGCGAACTGCTCGACCGTTATCGGGAGATGGAGACAGAAATAAATCGGTTGGCGGTTGAAGTTTTCAACCACTATTTCCCCGAAGAACGGAAAAATATGCCTGTTTCAGGCCAAAATGCAGGAAAAATGCAGGATGAGTCAGTCAATTGAGCATGCATCTTTATAGACAATATCATTTAAATTCAGATG
>DVLN01000087.1 GCA_018715465.1 Candidatus Faecivivens stercorigallinarum
GACACAATCTATTTTTTGCGAGTGGTGCTGGACGTGATTTAATAGTATAAGTATAAGTAAAGAGGATGGTTGGAAAACCGGAAAAACAGCCGGACGACTGCAAAGGAAAGGAGCGTGCGACTGCTGATGAATTTGAATCAGGAACTTTTCGCAGTCAAGTTGTATGAGATGGAACAGCAGTACAGCAAAATCCAGAGCCGGATACGGATTTGCGGACAGCAAGACCATCAGACTGTCTGCGACGAACTGAAAAAAGCAAAGAATGAATACCATACGCATACCGCCGCACTGGAACAGAGTGTGCATGGAAGCCGTTCACCAGCTGTGGCAGCACTTGCCCGTGTCCAGCTGGAATACAGTCAGGCGATGGAAAAAATGTCTATAGAAATGCTGGAAAAATGTATGAACGGGGAAGTGGACAGACAACCGGATGATCAGGCAGAGGCGGTCACCCTTTACGCGGAATATGCGATGGATTACGCGATGCAGACGATGCAGTACGCACTGATTGCGGCCCTGTCGGCAATGGATGTACAGCTTAGTGCGGATGAACAACGGAAAGGAGCAGACTGAAGATGCAGGAAGTGCAAAAGCCAAAAAAACCATTGATTTTTTATTATGGAGTTGTGATTTTGGTTCTGTTGCTGTTCAATTTTTTTGCGATGCCGTGGATTGCCCAGCGGCAGGTGCGGGAGGTTGATTACGGTACCTTCATTGATATGGCAGAAGAGCAGCAGCTGGGACAGGTGGAAGTTCAGCAGCAGGAACAGCAGATTATTTTTACCAACAAAGACAATACCGCGATTTTTAAAACCGGTATGATGCCTGACCCCGATCTGACCCAGCGTTTGGATGATTCAGGCGCCGTTTTTTCAGGAGAGATCGTCGAACAGGCCAATCCGTTTATCAGTATTCTGCTAAGTTGGGTACTGCCGGTGGTCATTTTTATCGCAATCGGGCAGTATATGTCCAAAAAGCTGATGCAGCGGGCAGGCGGCCCAAATGCGATGATGTTCGGCAAATCCAACGCGAAAGTATATGTTAAATCATCTGAAGGCATTAAATTTTCGGATGTTGCGGGTGAGGATGAAGCGAAGGAAAGCCTGTCCGAGATTGTCGATTACCTGCATAACCCCGGAAAATACAGGGAGATCGGCGCGGCAATGCCCAAAGGTATCCTGCTGGTCGGCCCTCCCGGTACCGGTAAAACCATGTTGGCCAAGGCGGTTGCCGGCGAGTCGAATGTCCCGTTCTTTTCGATGTCCGGTTCGGAATTTGTCGAAATGTTTGTCGGCATGGGCGCTTCCAAGGTGCGTGACCTTTTTAAGCAGGCAAAAGAAAAGGCACCCTGTATTGTTTTTATCGACGAGATCGACGCAATCGGTCAGAAACGTGACGGGCGTCTGAGCAGCAATGACGAGCGGGAACAGACACTCAACCAGCTCCTGACCGAGATGGACGGGTTTGAGGAAAATACCGGCGTTGTTATCCTGGCGGCGACCAACCGCCCGGAATCGCTTGACCCGGCACTGACCCGTCCCGGACGGTTTGACCGGCGGGTTCCGGTCGAACTGCCCGACCTGAAAGGACGTGAGGCGATCCTGCGGGTACATGCGAAGAAGATCAGGCTGGAACCGGGGGTTGATTTTTCGAAAATTGCCCGGATGGCTTCGGGAGCTTCCGGCGCAGAACTGGCAAACATCGTCAATGAAGCGGCACTGCGTGCGGTTCGGGATGGACGCAGCCAGGTGACACAAGCTGACTTGGAAGAGAGCATCGAAGTTGTCATTGCAGGCTATCAGAAGAAAAATGCGATTCTGACCGATGAAGAAAGAAAAGTTGTTGCTTATCATGAGGTCGGCCATGCGCTGGTGGCGGCGAAACAGTCCAACTCAGCTCCCGTGCAGAAGATCACGATTGTTCCCCGCACTTCCGGTGCGCTCGGGTATACGATGCAGGTGGAAGAAGGCAACCATTATCTGGTCAGCCAGCAGGAGCTGGAAAACAAGATCGCGACCCTGACTGGTGGTCGTGCAGCGGAGGAACTGGTCTTTCATTCGGCTTCGACCGGTGCTTCCAACGATATCGAGCAGGCGACCAAGCTCGCCCGCGCGATGATCACCCGATACGGCATGAGTCCAGACTTTGACATGGTGGCGCTGGAAATCGTCAGCAACCAGTATCTCGGCGGAGATGCAAACCTTGCATGTTCGGCTGAAACCCAGACCGAGATTGACAGGCAAGTTGTCGGACTGGTCAGAAAGCAGCACCAGAAGGCAATCCGGATTCTGGAAGAAAACCGGCAGAAGCTGGATGAGATTGCAGCGTATCTTTATGAGAAGGAAACGATTACCGGCGAAGAATTTATGCGGATACTGAATCAGCCAGCTTAACGATCACAGGCGGAGGTCCGAACAGGGCCTCCGCTTTTTGTCTGTCATCCGGCAGAAAATTTGCCGAAAGCTGTTATATTTTTGATCAAAAAGGCGTTATAAAAGAAAAAGGTTTTTCAAATTCTTGACATTTTTGCAACTTTTTGTCAAAATAAAGTGTAATCATAATAGAGGGGTGGTTTTCGATGAAAAGATTTAGTATCCTTCTTTTAGCAGTCGTTTTGATTGGTGCGCTGGGCGTGATGACAGCGGTTCCGGTTTCTGCTCCAGGTGAGGACAGCCCGTCTCTTTCCAGCACAGCGGCAGACAGTGAAGCGATAGAATATTCTGATACACCCGGCCTGACGGCCAGTGTCCCGCAGGACGGGCTGGTCACCCAAAACGGACAGACTGGTTATGATCTTTCAGGAGAAAAACAGACCGGTCTGCAATATATCGACGGAAAGGCGTATATTTTTGATGAAAGCGGCGAGATGTGCAAAAGTGGCTGGTATTCGGCGGAGGGAAGTTCGTTTTATCTTAACGACAACGGCGCCGGAGTTGTCAAATGCTGGCGGCTGGGGGAGGACGGCAAGTACCGTTACCTGAAAGCCGACGGAACCATGGCGGTCAATGAGTGGATTATTGATTATGGAATGATCTATTATGTCGGGGAAGACGGCAAAAAATTTACCGGTTCGCAAACCATCGACGGTGTTGCCTATCAGTTCGATGAGGATGGTGTTCTGGTGAGTGGGCTGATCGGGTTGCAGTACATCAGCGGCAAAGCCTATATCTTTGATGAAAACGGACATATGCAGAAGAGCGGCTGGTATACGGTCGACGGTGATTATTTTTATCTGAACGATAATGGAGCCGGTGTCGTCAGCTGCTGGCGGCTGGGGAAGGATGGCAAATACCGTTACCTGAAAGCCGATGGCAGGATGGCGGTTAATGAATGGATCGTCGATTACGGTGACACCTATTATGTTGGAGAGGACGGAAGAAAATTTACCGGAACCCAGACGATTGACGGACAAACCTGCATCTTTGATGCCGATGGCGTGCTGATCAGCGATACGATCATCACCGGTCTGCGGTATATCGACGGTAAGGCATATATCTTTGACGAAGCGGGCGTCATGTGCAAGAGCGGCTGGTATACAGCCGGCGGAGACTCCTTTTATCTGAATGACAATGGCGCCGGCGTTGTCAGCTGCTGGCGGCTGGGGGAGGACGGTAAATACCGTTACCTGAAAGCTGATGGAACGATGGCAGTCAACGAATGGGTTGTCGATTATGGTATTGCCTATTATGTCGGCGGGGACGGCAAAAAATATACCGGAACCAGAATGATCGACGGAAAATCCTTTACTTTTGATCAGGATGGAAAACTGGTCAGTGGTCCGACCGGGCTGCATTATATCTGTGGCCGCGCCTATATCTTTGATCAGTACGGCAATATGCAGAAGAGCGGGCGGTTTGTCGCGGATGGCTATACATTTTATCTGGATGAAGAGGGTGCTGGCGTCTTCAGCAGCTGATATTACAGCAAAATAGATAAATTAAATCATAATTCTTTGTTCATGTTTTATTTGAAAATCCTGCAACTTTTTCGGTATATAAAGTGTGTTATGGTTAGAAAGCGGTCAGAAAGCCGGATATCCGATTTCCGTCCGCGTCATTCACAGGCCTGTGAAGCAAACTAAATAACTCAGCTGTCTTGTGAAGGAGTGGTTTTCCATGACAAAGACCGGAAAGAAAATTCTGACCGCACTGATGATTGCAATGATCAGCCTGTCGGCTGTACCGATGGCTGTGCCAATGGCCGCGGAGTCTGTCTCCCAGCAGCAGAGTACGGTACAGGGAAGTTATGCCCAGTCGACTGATACGGCGACGTTTACCGGCAGCGGGACTGTGACCGCCGAACTGTTTGAGCAGGTCTGCGGTGTGCGCAATTCGATTGATACAATCGTTTTGTCGGACGGCGTGACCGGCATTGCCGATCTAGGAAAAATGCAGATCAGGCGGATTATCCTGGGGAAAGACGTCGTGCAGTGTGATGCCTATGTCACATCTGAATACCGGCTTGACCCGGCCAATACCGCGTTTGAGGTTTATGATTCGGCGTTGTACAATGCCGATTACCGGATGCTGATTCGTGTTCCGACCAAAAAAACAAATCTGACCTACCCAGACGGGCTGGTTGCAATCGGTTCTTACGCCTTTGATGGCAATGAAGCGGACATTATCGTGGTTCCGTGGGGCGTTACCTCGATTCTTGAATGCGGATTGAGGAGCAAGGGACAGGTCAAGGTTGTACCGGATACGGTAACAAGGTTTGATCTGCCGTCGAGTTATCGTGACCCGGCCGGTGTTTATCTGTGGGCGGGAGAAAATGATGTGATTGAAAAGGCTGCCGAAGTTTATTCGTTGGACGGTCAGAAAGATCAGTTTGAAGCGTTGTCCACCTACTGGCAGACTTTTTGCTACCGGCGGATTTCTGACGTCTGCAACGGCACTAAGGGCGAAAAGATCACAGGGTGGTATACCATCAGCGGACGTCCTCTCTACTTCCTGTCCAACGGCCAGCCGGCGACCGAATGGCAGCAGATCGGCCGCAGCTGGTATTATTTTGACGGAGCCGGTCAGATGCAGACCGGGATGCTGACGATCGAATCGGGGTATACCGACGCGATCACCGGCACTCAAAGCTATTACTTTGATCAGAATGGCGTGCTGCTGACCAATACAGAGGTTAAGTGGAAAGGTAAAACCTATACCATCAATAAATGGGGGATTGCATCCGAAAAAGGTACTGCACAGCCTGAGCTGGATGGTCTGGTTACCCAGAACGGAAAGACCTATTATTATGTCGACGGTATCCGGCAGACCGGGCTGCATTACATCAACGGCAAAGCCTATATTTTTGACCGGAATGGTGTGATGCAGAAATCCGGCTGGTATGAGGCGGAAGGCGATTCTTTTTACCTGAACGACTACGGAGCGGGCGTCGTCAAATGCTGGCGTCTGGGGACGGACGGCAAATACCGGTATCTGAAAGCTGACGGCAGGATGGCGGTCAATGAGTGGATCGTCGATTACGGCAAGACCTATTATCTTGGCGCGGATGGCAAGAAGTATACCGGAACCCGTGTCATTGACGGCGAGAGCTATACCTTTGATTCCAACGGCGTGCTGATCACCGAAACAACCGGCAGCCATAAACCCGGGCTGCAATATATCAACGGCAAGGCCTATATCTTTGATGAAAACGGACAGATGCTCCGTTCCGGGTGGTATACGGCCGATGGTTCCTCTTTCTATCTGAATGACTATGGAGCAGGCGTCGTCAAGTGCTGGCGGCTGGGAACGGACGGCAAGTACCGTTACCTCAAGGCGAACGGCAGGATGGCCACCAATGAATGGGTTGTCGACTACGGGAAGACCTATTATGTTGGCGCGGACGGCAAAAAATATACCGGCACCCGCGTCATCGACGGCAAGAGCTATACCTTCGATTCTAACGGCGTATTGATCACCGATCCCGGAAGTGGGAGCAGTTCCTCCGATTATGCCGTCAAATATGTCAATGGTAAGGCGTACATTTACGATGGCGACGGACAGATGCTTCGCTCCGGGTGGTATACAGCTGGTGGCGCGTCCTATTACCTCAACGATTACGGCGCAGGTGTCGTCAAATGCTGGCGGCTGGGGACAGATGGCAAATACCGCTATCTGGGCGCTGACGGGAAGATGAAAACCAACTGCTGGATCAAGGATTATGGCAGATGGTATTATGTCAAAGGGGATGGCACCCGGTATGAGTCCTGCTGGGTCAAATTCGGCGATAAGTGGTACTGGTTCGGCGGTTCGGGCAAGATGGCGGAAAGCCAGTGGCTGACGCTGAATGGAAAGAAATACTATTTCACCGAATCCGGCGCAATGGCAGCCAACCGCTGGATTCAGGACGGAAAATATTGGCATTATCTCGGTGCGGATGGGACGATTCTGACCAATACCCGTACACCGGATGGTTACCGGGTAGATTCACAGGGCAGGCTGGTATAATGGCTGTGCCGGTGAAATATGGAATGGCAGAAAGCCTGTCTCAGCAGGAGCGGGAGCTGGCCTGCGTACTGTACCGCGATTACCGTACGATGATCCGGGGCAAGGCGGCCAGATTGACACGGAACCAGGATGACTGCGATGATCTGGTGCAGGACTGTTATATCAGGCTGCTGACCCATATTGACCGTCTGGTCGGACTGCACCAGACGGTCAAGCTCCGGCAACCGCCGGTCGATGGCGCTCAGTTCCGCTTGGAGTGTCTTGAGTTTTTCCCGTCCGGCAGACTCCTTCTGCGCGAGAATTTTTTCACGCAGCTTTTCCCGGCTGTTCTGCGCCCATATCGCCTTGCAGCGGATGTCCGTCAATACGATTTGCGTCAACACCTTCTGGTTGATGTAGTGGGACGAACAGGCATTTTTGCCGCCCGAAGCGTACCGGTTGCAGACATATGCCTTGTACTCCGGTTCTTTGTCAGACACCTTTTTACGGTAATCCCGCATATACCGCATGGAGGAACCACAGTCCATGCACCGGAGCAGACCGCCGAACAGAGAAACAGTGCCGCTTTTTCCGCAGCGCCCTCTGGCGGGGTGGTTGTCCATCCGCTGCACGGCGTCCCACACATCCTGAGAAATCAGCGGCTCGTGGGTGTTCTCCACCCTGATCCACTCGCTCTCCGGCTTACTGACCTGCTTGTGATTCTTGTAGGAGACAGTGCCCGTCTTGTTCTGTACCATGTGGCCGAGATACACCTCGTTGCGGAGGATGGTTTTCACCGTCACATCATTCCAGAACGGCGTTTCGCCCCGGTGATTCTCCCGTCCCTCCGCCATGTAGTAAAAGGTTCTGGGCGCGGGGATTTTTTCTGCGTTGAGAATCAGGGCAATTTTGCGGAAACCGTTGCCCTGCAATCTCAGGTCAAAGATGTGCCGCACTACCGGAGCAGTCACCGGGTCAATCTCCAGAATGTGCTTGTCTGCCGTGCTCTTCCGGTAGCCGAGGGGAGCATAGCAGCCCACATATTTCCCAGCCTTGAAGGTGGACAGCTTCACCGCCTTGATTTTGTTGCTGGTGTCCCGTGCATAGAGGTCGTTCATGACATTTTTCAGAATGACCAGCATTTCATTGTTCTTGCGGATGGTGTCTACCCCATCATTGAGGGCGATGAAGCGGCAGCCAAGAGACGGAAAAATGAAGTCGGTATATTTGCCCGCTTCAATGTAATCACGACCGAGCCTGCTGAGATCTTTGGTTAGAACCAAATTGATTTTCCGGTCGGTCGCGTCCTGTACCAACCGGTTGAACCCGGGCCGGTCGAAGGTTGTCCCTGAGACTCCGTCATCGCAGTAGTAGTCATAGAACGTCCAGCCCTGTTCCCGCACATACCGGGCGAGCATTTCCTTTTGATTTTCGATTGATACAGACTCACCGGCGCGTTCGTCGTCCCGGCTCAGTCTGGCATAGATTCCAACACTGTATTGTTCCTGCATTTTCTTCTTTAACCTCCCGAAATGCAGTGCGTATCACAATCAGAAATCCTGATTGTATTATACCACTGCGCCGTTGTTGATTCCACTGGGCAAAGTGCCGGGATTCACTGCGCCCTTTCCAACTTTTTCATCGTCAGGGCATCCAGCATATCGCCCATCACCAGGTCTCCGGCAAAGAAGCTGCGAACATGGTAGACGGTGCCGTCCTCCATATAGAGGTCGAGTTGGTCGGGGATTCCCAATTTCTTTAATGCCTGCGGACGGTCATTTTCAATTCGGTTATACTGTTTCTCCATATTCAAAAATCCTCCGTATTCGTCGTGTGTAGCACAGCAGCCCACCGCAGTCAAGGAATCGGCTTCGCCTCGCTGCGCGTCCTTGACAGCGGTGTTCTGCCGTGCAGATGGGTAACCAAGGCGGCAAAGCCGCCCTTTGCAAAAGGCTTTGACTGGTTATGATTCTGTTTACATGACGCACTCCTTCCCGCTGGCGGGGAGGGCGGACGGAGAAAAAAGAAAAGAGCCGCATGACGGTAAAAAATCTTCCCATACCGACATCACAGAAACCCACGCGGGTTTCTGCGTTCATGCGGCATTAGGAAGACTTCGCTTCGTCAGCGGCTCCACAGCACAGCTTACTTTATTTGATTGATTTTAGTATATCAGGAACAGAAGTTCGAGTCAAGGCTTGCAGAGCAAAAAGTGTTCGTGTTGGCGTAAAAAACGCACTGCAAAAGGGCTTTGAACTGGGATTTGAGAGAATAGCAAGCACAGTAAGTGTATGTACACTTGCAGAAAAACGGTGCTTGCCATACCGGAGTGACTTGCTGAATAGCAAGCACATCCGATGTGGCCACACACCGGTAAAATGAGCGTTCCGAGCTGTCAGCCGGAACGCCATTTTTCTATTTTGGGAGCACCCAAACCCCAAGAAGCGTAGTCCCTCAGGCAATCGTAAATCATTTGTGAATTCTCGTGATAAGACTTGACAGGTTTCCGAGTTCGGACTATAATAAAAACAAGAGTCCTACCACGGACACTTAAAAGAAGGTGCCTTATGAATCACACAGCCAAGGAGCAACTTGAAATGATTAACCAGCAAATGAAGGAACTCGCAGGTATTTACAGAACCGCGGTCAGCAGTCTCGGTATCTCTGAGAATGAGTTTTGGATTTGGTATGCGCTCATCAGCATGGAGGAAGAACTATCGCAACAGGACATCTGCGGTATGTGGTCATTTTCAAAGCAAACGGTCAACACTATCATCTCCCACATGGTAAAAAACAAGTATGTCACCTTAGAGGTTGTTCCCGGCACACGCAATCGAAAAAATATCCATCTGACAGAGAAAGGCAGGGAATTTGGCGAAAGCGTTATCGTGCCGATTTTCAACGCTGAGGTGCGCGCTTTGGAACGCATCCCGCTGACGGAGAGAGCAGCTTGTATTGCCGTACTCGCAAAATATGCAGAACTGCTCAAGGAGGA
>DVLN01000088.1 GCA_018715465.1 Candidatus Faecivivens stercorigallinarum
CCCCGCCCGCTCCGGTAACGACCGCCACCTTTCCGGTCAGATCGGTATTGAGTACATTCTTTTCCATAGCGATTTCCTTTCTGTCTTTTTCAAAAAATCAGGCGAGGTTTGCCTTTTCACATGCTTCAAACAGTCCGTTGAGGTAAGCAGCTCCCAGTGCACGGTCATACAGTCCATATCCGGGCTTGCCGGTTTCACCCCAAATCATCCGACCGTGGTCAGGACGGACATACCCGTCAAATCCTGTCTCCACCAGCGCACGGACAATCTCATAGATATCCAGACTGCCGCAGGCGGACAGATGTCCGCTCTCCTCAAAGGAACCATCCTCCAGCAGCCGGACATTGCGGATGTGCATAAATCCAATTTTTCCGGCAGCGGAGTATTTACGGACCATCGCCGGGATATCGTTAAAGCTGGCGCATCCAAGCGACCCGGTGCAGAGACAGAGGGTATTAGATGGAGAATCGACAATCGACAGATAACGGTCAAGGTTCTTTTCACAGGTGATAACCCTGGGCAGGCCGAAAATCGGATAAGGCGGATCGTCGGGATGCAGCGCCATCACGACGCCGCACTCTTCTGCAACCGGGATGACCTTTTTCAGGAAGATTTCAATGTTTTTCCAAAGCCCTTCCTCTCCCAGCTGGCCGTAGGCGCGAATCAGGCCGCGAACCTCATCCTGGGTGTAGCTGGCGTCCCAGCCGGGCAGGTGGATATCATCCTTAAGCGGGTCGAGACCTTTAAGCTGTTCCCAATACATGACCAGGCTGGTTGAGCCGTCCGGGGCCTTTTTGTCCAGCTGAGTTCGGGTCCAGTCAAATACCGGCATAAAGTTATAGGTAATGCACTTGACGCCATATTTTGCACAGCGGCGGATATTTTCGCAATACGCTTCCAGATGGACGTCCCGCTTGTCGGTCCCCAGCTTGATATCCTCGCTGACCGGAACCGACTCGACGACGTCAAAAATCAGCCCATGTGCTTCACAGGCCTCTTTGAGGTGTGCAAGCGATTCTTCCGGCCAGACCTCGCCGGGCTTGACATCATAAACAGCTGTGACGATGCTCCGCATGCCGGGAATCTGACTGATATATTCCAGCGTTACCGGGTCGGAATCGCCGTACCAACGAAATGACAGTTTCATGACAATCTCCTTTTCCGATCAAAGGTTAAAATACCGTTTCGCGTTGTTGTAGCAGATATCCTGCACCAGCCCGCCGACCAGCGCAAAATCTGCCGGGTATTCCCCATTCTCCATCCAGCTGCCCAACAGGCTGCACAGAATCCGCCGGAAGTACTCATGCCGCGCATAGCTCAAAAGGCTGCGGCTGTCGGTCAGCATCCCGATAAAGTTGCCGAGGATGCCCATATTGGCGAGACTCACCATCTGCTCGGTCATACCGGCTTTATGATCGTTAAACCACCATGCGCTGCCGTGCTGAACCTTACCGGCAGCTTCCGTTCCCTGGAAAGCGCCTGTCAGCGAATCAATCCAGGCGTTGTCGGCCGGATTCAGGCTGTACAGCACTGTTTTAGGCAGCATTCCTTCCTGATAGAGGGTATCCATCAGCCGGTGTGCAGCCGCGCAGTTGTCGGTGACCGCGATGCAGTCAAATCCGGTATCCGGCCCGAGCGCCGCCATCATCCGGCTGTTGGGATTGCGCATACAGCTGAAATGCAACTGCATCACCCAGCCGCGCTTTGCATACTCCCGCGCGCAATGCAGCAGCAACACCGTCTGATAGCCTTCAATTTCTTCGGCCGTCAGCGGCTGGCCGTCCAATGCCTTTTGAAGGGCGGCAGTCGCCGTCCCAGTATCCACCGGACGGCAAACAAGATAATCCAACCCGTGGTCGGCAGCCCGGCAGCCATGCGCGTCAAAAAATGCGATCCGCTCGCTCAAAGCGTCACAGACGTCGGTGACCGTCTCCAGTTTACGTCCGGTTGTTTCCGCCAGCTTACTGATATACTGCGCAAACCCTGCCTTATGGATATTCAGCGCGGGGTCGGGACGAAAGCTGGGCAGGACTTGGACCGGAAAGCTCTCATCCGCCGCCAGCTTTTCATGCCAAATCAGATCGCTGCACGGATCGTCAGTCGTTCCGATCATCGCGACATTACTCCCGCGAATCAACCCCCGTGCGCTCAGTGCCGGGTCATTTGCCAGCCGGTCACAGCAGAGATCCCACACCTGCTGGGCAGTCTCCCCCGTCAGAAATCCTTCATAGCCGAAATAGTTTTTCAATTCCAGATGGCACCAGTGGACCATCGGGTTGCCAATCGCACGGGGCAAAGACTCGGCAAACTTCTGGAACTTTTCCCAGTCGCTCGCGTCACCGGTGATAAAATGCTCGTCGATTCCGTTTGCACGCATCAGCCGCCATTTGTAATGGTCCCCGCCCAGCCAGAGCTGGGTAATGTTTTCAAACCTGCGGTCTTCCCAGATCTCCTGGGGATTGATGTGACAGTGATAGTCGACAATCGGCATATTTTCGGCGTATTCATGATACAGCCTTCGGGCAGCGGGTGTGTCCAGCAGAAAATTACGATTCAAAAATCCGTCCATAGATATCCTCCTTTAAAATGGCATTGATTACTCTGTCTTTAATATAAAACAAAATATTTACAAATAAAATTGCAAAATTTGCTTTTCACATTGCAAATCTTGCGGTACAATAATTCTGTCAGGGAGGAAGATAGGATGCAAAAATTTCTGGAACATTTCAACACCCGCCAACAGATGCAGAAGACCTCCTTTGAGATCTTCCACTACTTTGACAGCAAGCCAGGCTCGGTCGCGCTGCACCATCATGACTTTTACGAAATCTATTTTTTTATCAGCGGCCAGGTGGAATACCAGATCGAAGGCCGCAGCTATCAGCTGCAGCCGGGCGATCTGCTGCTAATCAGCCCGCTGGAATTGCACCAGCCAATCTTTGAATCGGTCGTCCAGCCATATGAACGGATCGTCCTCTGGATTAGTCCGGCCTTTTTTGAGCGGTACACAACCGAAACCACCGACTTGCTGCGCTGCTTTGACATCAGCTATCACAGCCGCTCTAATCTGCTGCGGCTGCCTGAAGAACAGCAGGAACAACTGCAGAATATCCTCGACCATCTGCTGGAAGAAAGCCGGACACCAGCCTTTGGCCAGGAACTATTCAGCCTGTCTCTGCTTTTACAGTTTGTCATCCAGCTCAACCGGTTGACGGACCGTCCGTCTGAGAGCTATTCCTCTTCTGCTGCCAGCACACTGACCAACCGGCTGATCGACTATATCAGCCGGCATTACCAGTCACCGCTGTCCCTGGACAGCCTCGCGTCAGCCTTTTATGTCAGCAAGTACCATCTCTCCCATGAATTTCAGCGGGCAATGGGCATCAGCCTGCACCGGTATATTATCCTGAAACGGCTGGTGATGGCACGGCAGCTGCTGATGCAGGGGGAATCTCCATCCAATATCTTTGACCAATGCGGTTTTCAAGACTATTCCAACTTTTACCGGGCATTCAAAGCGGAATACGGCGTCTCACCCAGACAGTTTGCCGGTGCCGAAGAAAAAAAGGGTTAAGCGGCACCCTTACCGGCCAAGCGTCGCCTGCAAAAATTGTGCGACCTTCCCGATCAGTTCTTCGGTCCAGAAAAAAACACCATGGTCAGCACCGCAGACCTTATAAAATTCGACCATCTGGTCACAGGCCTGCAATTTTTCCACCATCAGCACACTTTGATTAAAGGGAACCATTGCGTCGGAATCGCCGTGGGCAATAAACATGGGCGGCAGCTTTTTATCGGCTGTGACATACTGAATCGGGTTGCCCGGCTGAGCAATTTCCGGGTGTTCGGCAACGCATCCGCCGAACAGGATATCCTCCGGGATTTTGGATTTATCCTTCAGAAAAACCGGGTTGCGGGGTTTATTGTTGATCTGGGCGGCGTCGGTCGGGCCGTAGAAATCGACGACAGCCGATACCGCGTCGGAAAATTCCTGATAATCTTCTGTTTTAAACTCCGGCATGTCTCCCGTCACCCCGACCATCAGTGCTGCATGCCCGCCGGAGGAATCCCCCCAGATGGCAACCTCGTCCGGGTCGATGCAGTATTTTTCCGCGTTGGCCCGCAAAAAGCGGATAGCAGACTTGACGTCCTGCAAAAAAGCCGGAAATTTGGCGACTGTTGAAGCGCGGTGCTTGACACTTGCGACAACATACCCCAGACGTGCGATTTGGGCCAGCTGCGGAAGACCAAAATAGACCTCCTGTTCTCCCCAGGCTGCCCCCTGGACATAAACCACCAGCGGCAGCCGCCGTGGACTTTCCGACTCCGGGAACAGGTTATACGGCATCAGCAGCTGCAAACACAGCGGTCCACTCTCCCGCTGGACATACTCCACATCCCGGATATAATTGACCCGCGCACGGTCACTCAGGTCAGCCATCAGAGTATGCATTCCCGGCAAACGGGTGTTATCAGCCGGAACTACCTTTTTAAATCTTTTCAATTGAACTACCTCCTTGCATATTTTTAAACTATCTGAACAAAATTATAGCATATTGCCGTTTAAAATACAACTATATGACAAAAGGACGCGACTTCCTTAACGGAAACCGCGTCCTCTTATTCATTTTACCGGTCGGCAGACTGAACGGTGATACCGTTCTCATCCAGCACCCGGTCGGGAAAGGCCAGCTGATAGCAGTACCGGATGATCTCCTTCCGCTTGACAATACCGATAAACATATTCCGGTCATCCACAACCGGGACAAAATTCTGATTCATTGCCGACACCACCAGATCTTCGATGGAGGTGCTGATCCGCACAGCCGTTGCACGGGTGCGGCGGTGAATTTCACAAAGCGGCTGTTCTTCCGTCTGTCGCAGATTTTGAAAATTATGATTTTTAATATCCCAGAGCAGATCGCCTTCGGTAATGACGCCGACATATTCCCCTTCGCGGGTAATAACCGGGATTGCAGAATACTGATGGTATTCCATCTTCTCCAGCGCCTGCCTCAGCGAAAAATCATCATACAGATAGGCAACTTCGCTTTTGGGCGTCAGAAAATGCAGAATATTCACAAATGACCACTCCTTGGAACCGTCGTTACGCTGATATCATTATACCATACAACACCCGGCAATCATGTCAATTTTTTGTGAATTTCTCATTTATTTTCCTTGGCCTTTACCATTGCCTGCAACAACAGCCGGGCATCTCCGGGCGAATGGTCGTGCACAACGGCAGCAACCGTGTCATATCCCAAAGTCGGCAGGTATTCCGCCGCAAAGGCATACGATTCATCCAGATGCCGCCGGCAGTTTTCCTCATCCGCCGACAAAGTCAGGATACATTTTTCCCGGAAGGTATGTACGGCGCCAGTCAGCAGCTGCAAACTTTCCAACAACGCATCGGCGATCAACGGCAAAAAAGCATTCAGCTCAAATTCACCATGCCCGGCCGCCATTGTCACAGCTGTATCGTTTGCAATGACCCTGATTGCGCACTGTATCACCATTTCTGGAATAACCGGATTGACTTTACTAGGCATAACTGTACTTCCCTGCTGAACCGGACGAAGCCGTATCTCGGAAAGTCCACCGCCCGGTCCCATATTCATCAGCCGCAAATCGCCTGCAATCTTCATCAGATTGACCGCAAGCGCCTTGAGCAGCCCGGATACCTCCACAAAAATATCCTGATTCTGGGTCACGTCCATCGGGTATTCCGCCGCTGCCAGACCAATTCCGGTGAGTTCCCGCAGCTTCTCAATGATACCAAACCGATACTGACGCCCCTGTTTTCCGGTCAGTCCGACCGCTGTTCCACCGATGTTGACCTGACGCAGGCGTTCTTCAACCTTATACAGCCGCCAGCGGTCGCGGGCAATCGCCTGGGCATAAGCGCCAAACTCCTCACCTAACCGGATTGGAACAGCATCCATCAGTTCAGTACGTCCCAGTTTGTGAATTGAATCAAACTCGTTCTCCCTCTGCTGAAGTGCCTGCTGCAACGAAGCACACGCATCACTCAGTTCCCGCAACTGCCAGATCGCGGCTATCCGCAGCGCAGTTGGATACACATCATTGGTCGACTGTCCACGGTTGATGTCATCCAGCGGATGAATCACATCATATTCACCCGGATGATGGCCACTATGAATCAAAGCAAGGTTTGCAATCACCTCGTTGACATTCATATTGGTAGAGGTGCCCGCGCCACCCTGCAATGCCTGCGTTGGAAATGCACCGGCAAACGCCCCGCTTAACAGTTCATCACAGGCCGCTGCTGCTGCACGGTAGATATCTGGACGAACACCAATCTGCGCATAAGTCAGTGCCGCCGCTTTTTTGACGGTGAGCATTCCTTTTATCAACAATGGATTGACTGTTTTCCCTTTTAGCTGGAAATTATCCATTGCACGGGCAGTATTGATTCCATATAGAGTATCACCGGGAAGCGTCATCTCTCCCAGAATATCACGCTCAGTCCGCATTTGCATCAGCATCCTCCAATTCTGATGCCAGTGCCGGGAAAATTGCGATACTGCGCTTTAAAATTCCCTGCATATAAGCAATGACGATACCGTAATTGGTAATCGGAACTCCCTGGTCAATTGCACACTTCATCCGGTAGCGAACTTCCCTTTCTCCCAGCATACAGCCACCGCAGTGGATAATCAGCGCATATGGAGACAGGTCTTCCGGGAACTCGGTACCCGAACAGGTCTCAATCTCCAGTTCCGCACCGGTATATCCGCGCAGCCAGCGCGGAATTTTTACACTGCCAATATCGTCGCACTGGCGATGGTGGGTACACCCTTCGGCAATCAGTATCCGGTCGCCGTCCTTCAGCTGCTCAACTGCCGAAACACCTTTTACCGCTGTTTCCAGCAGACCTTTATACCGTGCCATCAGAATTGAGAAAGAGGTCAGCGGAATAGAAGGCGGCGTATCCGCCGAAACCTTGGCAAACACCTGACTGTCGGTAATGACCAGCGACGGTCTCTTCCCAAGCGATTCGAGCGTCTCTTTCAGCTCAAATTCCTTGACGACAATCGCCGCCGCGTCTGCTTCCAGAATATCGCGGATGGTCTGCTGCTGGGGCAGAATCAACCGCCCTTTAGGTGCCGCCTTATCAATCGGGGTCACCAGCAGGACAAAATCACCCGGATGAATCAAATCGCCGACAATCTGCAATTTAGGCTGATCGGTGACGGAAAGCCGTGCAATCCGTTCTTTCAGCTCATAAATGCCCGCACCCGTCAGCGCACTGACCCAGACCTCTTCCGGCTTAACTTCTGCCGGAGCAGCAACAACGTCCGACTTGTTCATAACTACCAGATAAGGAATTTGCTTTTCAGAAAACAGCCCGAGCAGCTGTTGTTCACAGCTGCCGATTCCCTCTCCGGCATCTACCACCAGAACCGCAACATCGGTTTTATTCAGTACCTGGCGGGTCTTGCGAACCCGCAGTGCACCCAATTCGCCTTCGTCGTCAAAGCCGGGGGTATCGATAATCATGACCGGTCCCATCGGAAGCAGCTCCATTGATTTATAGACCGGATCGGTTGTCGTCCCCTTGGTATCCGATACGACTGCCAGCTCCTGCCCGGTCACCGCATTGACGACGCTGGATTTACCGGCGTTGCGGCGGCCAAAAAAGCCGATATGTACTCGTTCCCCGGAAGGGGTCGAATTCATTCCCATCTGTATTACCTCCTGTTTCCAATTATCCCCATCAATTTGTCTAATCTATATCAATCAAAGTATACCGCACCGGCAGCAGTCACCGGCGTAAAGATCGACTCTGCTTGTTCCTCGGTCAGCTGGACACCAAAGACACTGTCATAATAATCAATCGTCTTTTCGGTTACGTCGATATCCTCAAACAGTTCAGGATAAACCGTCTTTGCCAGCCAGTAGAGGGTGATCGGTGTGTCGACGCCAGGTGTATAGCTGCGGTACATGCCGAGCGGCATCTTGTAGACCTGGCCCAGCTTGATTGCGTCAATCTCGCTCCAGTCATAACTGCCGATCGTATTTCCGAACAGGTCGTCAGGAGTCGCCTGGTTAAAGTTGGTGATCAGGATGGTGTCCGGGTTCCAGCCGTAGATCTGTTCCATGCTGACCTGGTTGGCGTTATCGGTGGACAGCTCCTGCGCGACATTGACCGCACCGATTGCATCGGCCCACCACTGACCAAAGAAATTCTGGCCGGAAGTTGCAATCGTCGTATCGCTGTACTGGAACAGGAAGAAGAGACGGGCACGGTCTTCATCCGACATATCTGCGACCCGCTCCTGGATTTCGTCATAGACTTCATTGCTGTAATCGCTAACCAGCTGGGTCTTGTCGTTATCCGGGAACATCTCACTGATCAGTGAAATCCAGTTGTCCAGCGTCTCAATCGCGTTATAATCCCATTTGTTGACCGAAATCGCAATGCCGGGAATCCCGCTGTTTTTAAGCTGTTCGCCGATTTCCGGGTTGGACGCACCATAGAAGACAACATCCGGGTCAAGTTTGATCAGTTCTTCAATGTTGACGGTGGTACCGTCGGTAAAGCCAGTCTCAGCATTGAGAATCTCAGGATAAAGCTCACTGAGCAGGCTATTCTGAGCGGCGGTCATGCTGGCGGGTGCCATCCCAACGATCTTTTCAGCCGAATCAAAGAAGACCGACAGAACACTCGGCAGCGGATAGATATCGGCGACTGCAATCCGCTCGATATCATAGGGGACTTCAACCTCATTGCCGGCATGGTCGACGACGATATGGGTCTCTTCGGTTCCCTCAGATTCGGCAGAAGAGACCTCTTCACTGCTTTCTCCAGAAGAAGAGACGGTTTCAGAAGAAGACGAAGCGCTGCTTTCTGTCGACTCAGAAGAGGTAGAAGCAGTGTTGCTGCAGCCTGCTGCTGTCAGCAGAAAAACCAATGCACAAATAAAGCTCAGACTTTTCTTCATAATTATCCTTTCCTTTCAGTACCGCGCAAAATCGCGGCCTGTTTTTTTATTCTCCCAGAATTTCCTTTTTAAGCTGATCAAAACCGGTCAGCAGGTTGACATCCTCCCGACGGAACAACCGGCCGGAAAATGCCTCATGGGGCAGACGGACAAAACGTTTATCCTTGCAGATCGGCTGATACAGCGGGTCGGCAACCACTGTCCGGGCACCGGCCAGTGCCTTTACCAGCTCGTCCTCGTCCAGCGCGCGAACCAGCCCTGGCTGGCTTTCACAGCAGACCGGGCAGATCACCCGGACATCTCCTCCGCCCTCCCAGCGCAGTGCCGCCGCAAGCGAAAGGCTGGTAACGCTTTCCCCGATCAGAACAGTTGTTCCTTCCGGGCTTGCAGGCTGGCAGAGATTGCGGCAGGTTTTATCTTCTGCCGACCGATGCAGTGCATCCAGCACCTCGGCGGTAAATTTTTGGCCGACCGGTGCTCCGATCACATAAGGCGTTCCGTACATGGCTTTCAGCTTTTTTGCCGCTGCAAGGCCGCACCAGGATACGACCAGATTGACCTCAGCCGCCGCACTGCGGCCGATATCTTCCAGACTACACCCCATCGACCAGGTCGAAAGAACTGTAAACCCGTCTGCCTGCAGCCGGCTGACCAGTTCCCGGTCATACCCGCAGACCGCAAAGTCCAGCGGCGTCAGCCCAAGGACATTGACACTATGGGGAACTACCTCCATCGGGCTGGTCATCCTCGAAGCAAATGCCTCAAACGCCATTGAAATTCCGCTCAGATAATCGTGCATTCCATTGGTCGCAAATCCAAAGGTCGGGATTCCGGTTTTCTTTTCAATCACCGACGCGACTGCCTTATAATCGGTTCCAATCATCATCGGAATTGGCGTTCCCGCCAGCGCGATAAACTTCGGAGACAGTTCTCCCGCCGCCTGGACAATATCGTCGATCAACTTGCCGTCGTCCCCCATCACCGCTTCCATTTCGGAAAGGCCGGAGATATAAACCATCGAGTCGATATCATACCAGCGCGGTTCGTCATGGGTATTATAGGTGGAATTGCAGCCAGACGCATCGTGCATAATCGTCATGCCGCCCAGTTCATAAAGGGCGGAGGCAACACCGAAGACATCGGCTGAATAGGTTGAAATAAAGCTGGCAGTCTGTTTCATAAGCAGCATCCTCCCCCGAAGCCCTTAATCTGAATCAGACTGCGGGCATCTTTTTTATGCAGGTAAGCGTCCTCCATTTCGCCGGCCAGTCGGATAATGCCGTCAAAGCCGTACAGGCCACCACACTCAACGATATTGACAAAATTGTCGCTGCCGGTAAAATATGCCGCCTTCTGTCCAAGAGCAAGAAAATGTTTTCCACCGGCGCCTGCATCTTCCCCGTGCAGGAACCGCATCTTCACTTCAACGGTCGCATACAGCATCAGATCGGGTGCTTCTCTTTGCAGCGCTTCAAAGTCTGCCTTTTCCTCGCCGATTCCATCCAGATAAACCCGCTGAACGTTAAAGCCTTTTCTGAGCAGCAGACGCGCCAGGCTCAGCGGACGGTAACAGAGGGTATAATCAATCGCGATCGGCGTATCACCAATTACCGCTTTGGCCTTCTCCATCGCCGCTTCACAATCAGCGATCCGTCTGGAAAAATCCTTTCGCGGCAGATGCAGCGCATCGCAGAGGGTATTCAGCCCGTCCACGATTTCATTATAATCATACGACAGCGGCAGATAGAGATATTTCTGCCCGAGCCGTCTTTCCAGTGCTGCTGCTCCGGCCTTAGCTGCCGGATTATAGACGATATTCAGCGAAGCGGTCGCCATCTGCTGATACTCTGCATAGCTGTGACAATCCTGAATCTCCCGCAGGGTATAGCCGCCCTCCTTTACGATCGTCACCAGCTCGCTGGTCGGCAGGGTCGCAAAGTCGTTGCCGATGATGTTGACGCTCTTTTGGTCCAGCGGCTGTTTTTTAAGCAGGCTGTACAGCTGCCGCCGCATCAGCTGATCGGGCGTCAGCCCGCTTTTACGCATGATCGGATTCATATAACAGTCGGTAAAATCCACGTCCGGGTACTTTTCCCGCAGTCGGCGATAAACCAGCTTGAGGTCGCAGCCGGTAAAGTGGTGAACACAGCTGGTATACAGCAGCACCGCCGGCGGACGTTTGGGGAGCTTGGACAGAATATCCCCCACCCCGTCAATAATCAGCTGTTCCATGTCCCCGTCCAGCAGGTTGTTTTCCCGCACAGCGATGGTAGAAAACCGGTCGGAAGTTCCCTGTTCGGCAGCGGTCAGAACGACGCCCCGCAGGCAGCTGGCAGCGCAGACAAAGATTTCGTGTCCTTCCGGAACCAGCATTCCGGTGTGTACAATGTTCCAGGTACCGCGTGCCGGAGCCGAATACTCCAGTCCTGAACGAAAAGGCGCCGGAAATTTTGCGTCGGCAATCCGAACTGCCGCACAACTTTCATCTACATCCATCCGCTCAATCTTTTTCAGCATCCGCCTCATCCTTTCCTTTTTTCACCGCTTCCAGCACCGCTTTTGCCAGAGTGCGGTACTGACCGGCCATCTCACTGTCAGGGAAGGCTTCCACAACTGTCTTGCCCATCTCTTCCGCCTGCTGGACAAGGTCGGAGCGGTCAAGGGTTCCGACAATCGAAGAATGGAATTCTTCTGCAAACTCCGCGACCTTCTTTTCCTCATCCTTTACATTTTTCCGGTTGAGAATAATTCCGCCGAGGGTCGCATAGCCGCGGTCGCGGAAATTTTCAATTGCCGTCGCAATATTGGCAGCCGCGTAAATCGCCATATTTTCACCCGATGTAATGACAAAGACACTGTCGGCATAACCTTCCCGCATCGGCGCAGAAAATCCGCCGCAGACAACGTCGCCCAAAACGTCATAGATGATTACATCTGGGCGGTAGACCTCATAACCGCCCATCTCCTCCAGTTTTTCCAGCGCGGTTATAATTCCGCGTCCGGCACACCCGCTGCCCGGTGTCGGTCCGCCCGCTTCAACACAGACAACCCCACCGTACCCTTCGGTCACCATCTCGGAAAGCTCCAAATTGCCGGGCTTCTGACGAACCAGTTCCAACACCGTTTTAATCCGTTTGCCACCATGCAGACTGCTGGTGGAATCCGCTTTCGGGTCGCATCCAATCTGCATGACCCGCATACCCTCATCGGCCAGCGCAGCCGAGATATTGGAGACCGTCGTCGATTTTCCGATGCCGCCTTTTCCATATACTGCAATCTTAATCATAGTTCTTTCCCCTTTATATCATCAATCAAACTACTGACGTTTACTGCCGCATTCTGGGAGAATCCCCCCGGCCGGAAACCATTTGATAACCAATTGCTTCCATCTGAGCTGCCAGCCGTGCCATGCCATCGGCGGCTGAATCGGCAGTTCCCACCTTGTTGTCATACAGCATATATTTTTTCCGCACCGACAAGGGCGAAAGATTGGGCATGATGACGTTGCATCCCGCCAGTACCCCTTCCTGCCGTCCGTCCCCACGCACCGTTCCAAGCGCGGTTGTCGCCGGAAGCAGTACCTCAGGAATCATAATCCGGCACAAACTCAGCATCATCAGCGTCATTTCAACGCTCCCTGCCGCGAAATCCTTAAACGGAGTCTGGCTGTGGGGGATAAACGGGCCAATGCCGATCATATGCGGCTTAAACACGCCCATGAAGATCATATCCTCCGCCAGACATTCTACTGTCTGGTAAGGCGAACCGACCATACATCCGCAGCCGACCTGATATCCGATCTCCCGCAGGTCATACAGACAGCGTATTCTGTTTTCCAGCGTTTGTACCGCCGGATGCAGTTTACCATAATGTACGGTATTTGCTGTTTCATGCCGCAGCAGATACCGCTGTGCTCCGGCGTCAAACATCCGCTGGTAAGATTCCCGGCTCCGCTCCCCGATCGACAGGGTGACCACACAGTCGGGATGCTGTTCTTTAATGGCGCGGATGATCTCGACCATCCGCTCATCGGTAAACCAGCCGTCTTCGCCCCCTTGGAGTACAAAGGTACGATATCCGCTCTGGTACCCCTCCTGACAGCATTCGAGAATATCCTCAAATGTCAGCCGGTAACGGGAAACCGCGTCATTTGAGCGGCGGATTCCGCAGTAATAGCAGTCATTCTTGCAGATATTGGTAAATTCCACAATCCCGCGGAAATAGATCTGATTGCCAAAAATCCCGACCGAAATGGCCCGCGCCTTCTCAGCGGCATATTCCCTGTCCTCCGGCGTAAAGGTGGAGAGCAGCTGCACCCAGTCTTCCTTTGGAAGCTGTTTTTGCTGTTCCAGCCGGTCAATTCGTTGACGATTATCCATAAAGTTCTATTCCTTCTTCTTCTCTTGCAAACACCGTCTTGACGCTGACACCGGGAAGCAGGGAAAGCGCATCTCCAAGTGCATGAATCTTTGCTTCCGTCCCATCCAGCGCAACGGTGATGAAATATACTCCCGCCTTTTTATAGGGCATTCCCATCCGACCGATAATCAGTTCAGAATACCGGTGGAGAATCTCATTGATTCTGCCCGCCATCCCGTAATCATTGGTCAGGATGGTGATGGAAGCGATTTTATGTACAATACTGCGGACAACAGCATCCTCCATTTCGTTCCAATCCTCCGGCACAATCCCGACCGGCAGCACACTGCGCAGAACATTTTCCGGCGTCTCGACCTCTCCGATCACTGCCTGTACCCCGAAGGCGCGGCGGATGTTCGCTTCGGTGACCACCTCGCGGGTCGGACCGAAGATGCTGCTGCCGTCTTTGCAGAGCAGAAAGCTCTTTCCCGCCCGCTGGAGAGCATGCGCAGGGTAGTGGGTGTTGAACAGGCAGATCATTCCTTCTGCTGCCAATCGGGAAAGGGTCTCCAACACGATCAGCTGGTTTTTAAAATCAAGGTTGGATTCCGGTTCATCCAGTACCAGAATCCGCGGCTGGCTCGCCAGCGCCCGCGCAATCAGCACCATCTGCAATTCGCCGCCGCTGATTTCTGAGCACTTTTTCTCTTTCAGATGCAGGATTCCCAGCCGTTCCATCACCTGGTCCGCCATCTGGACATCCCCTGCCCCCGGCTGGGAAAAAACGCCGATCCGGCTGCTGCGCCCAAGCAATACCATTTCCCCGGCTGTATAGGCGGCAGAGGTGTTCTTAGCCTGTGGAACATAAGCGATTGTACGCCACAGTTCCCGTTGGGGAATACTGCGGATATCCTTTCCGTCTATCGCACTGCGGCCGGATTTCCAGTGGAGAAATCCCATCATACACCGAAGCATTGTCGTCTTTCCAGCACCATTGGGGCCGAGTATCGCCACCAGTTCTCCGTCTGACGCCTCAAGGGAGACGTTTTGCAGCAGCTGTTCCCCTTTTCTGTAGCCAAAGCAGCCATTTTCCACTGCAATCTTCACAGCGACCAGCCTCCACTTCTCCGCATCAGAATAATAAAGAACGGCGCACCGATAATGGCCGTCAAGATAGAGACGGGGATCTCCGCTGCCGATACGCTTCTTGCCAGCGTATCAACTACAATCATGAATACCGCCCCAAGACTGATGGAAGCCGGCAGCAGTGACAGGTGATTGTTTCCGAACTTCATCCGGCAGATATGCGGCACCAGCAGTCCAACCCAGCCGACCTGCCCGCACATCGACACACAGGATGCCGTCATCATCGTCGCACAGACAATGACCACTCCCCGCAATACACGGATATTGACACCCGAAGACCTTGCTTCATCTTCCGATAATGGCAGCAGATTTAACCGCCACCGAAGTGCCAGCAGCAAAATCAACCCAATCAGAATGGGCGGTGCCCCCAGTTTAAGGGAACCGAAATTTGCTGAGTCAAGGCTACCCATCAGCCAGTAGGTGATGGCGGGCAGCTCGCTTTCGGTATCGGCGGTATACTTGACCAGCGACACCAGCGCCGAAAACAGCGAACCGATCATGATGCCCGACAGGACAATTGTATTGAGTCCTTTTCCTTTCCCGGCACCCGCGAGCCAGGTCAGCAGCACCGCTGCACCGCCAAACAGCAGTGCAGTTCCCTGAATTCCCAGCAGACTCATTCCCATCAGAATACCGAGTGCCGCACCAAAGCTGGCGCCCGATGCGACCCCAAGGGTATCCGGTGTCGCAAGCGGATTGGCAAATAAACTCTGGTAGGCACATCCTGCCCCCGAAAGCCCCGCTCCGACCAGCATATCCAGCAGAATACGCGGTAGGCGGATATTCCAGAGCACCATGTCATTCTGTGCCGAAACCGCTTCTCCACCGGTCAGTTTGGTGACCAGTGAAGAAAAAATATCCGGCGGCGCAATCCAGATGCGTCCGATCCCAAGCGCAACAAATCCGACCACCACCGGCAGAATAAGCAGCAGAATCAGCCATCCCAAAGACAATTTGCCCTGCTGTTTTACCGCGGCCCTCATCTGCTCTCACCATCCGACAGAATGGTGGAATAGGCAGTCTTAGCCTGAACGCCGTCCAGCCGTCCAACCTTACCGGCAAGGCTGCTGATTATATCCTGCGGCGCATCAATTGCAATGGAAATAATGTTGATACCCTTTTCACGGTAGGGAATTCCCATCCGGCCGATGATATATTCGCCATATTCGTGCAGAATCTCATTGAGTCGGGAAACTGACCCCGGATTTTCCACGATAATACCAATAATTGCTACTCTTGTCTGCATCTTGTTTCTTCCTTTCCGCAGCAT
>DVLN01000089.1 GCA_018715465.1 Candidatus Faecivivens stercorigallinarum
AATACAACTTTCCAGCACATGCCCCATCTTTCCCTGACAACCGCAGATGATGATTTTTTTCATGACAGACAACTCCTTTAAACTTCCGCTTTCCGCTTTTAACTTGATCTCAGCCGATCAAACCATATTCCCGCATGACCTGCGCGAGCTTTTCTTCCGCCTCCGGTGCCATATCCACCAGCGGCAGACGGCAATGCCCGACATTCCATCCCATCAGGTTCATTGCTGCCTTGACCGGGATCGGATTGACGTCCGAAAACAGTGCCTTGACCAGTTTGTGATATTTCAGCTGCAATTCCGCGCTCCCTTTGACATCCCCGTCCAGATACTTCTGACAGATCTCATGCGTTTCGCGCGGGCAAACGTGAGACAGTACCGAAATAACGCCGATACCACCGACCGACAGAATCGGAGTGATAATGCCATCCTCACCCGAATAGATATCCAGATCGTCACCACACAACGCTTTGATTTCGGTAACCTGATCAATGTTGCCGCTCGCTTCCTTGATACCGACAATATTCGGGATTTTGGAAAGCTCCTTGCAGGTTGCAGGCTGGATGTTGACGCCGGTACGGGAAGGAACCGAATACATAATAATCGGCAGGCTGGTTGCCTCAGCAATCGCTTTATAATGTGCAATCAGGCCACGTTGAGAAGTCTTGTTATAATAAGGCGTGACGACCAGCAGGCCATCTACACCAATCTCCTCGCATTCCTTTACCATCTTGATTGCAAATGCAGTGTCGTTGCTTCCAGCGCCTGCGACGACCGGGACCCGTCCGGCCACATGTTCCTTACAGAAACGGATGCACTCCAGGTGCTCCTCCTCTGACATCGTCGCACATTCACCGGTTGTGCCGCAGACGATGATTGCATCGGTTCCGTTTTCAATCTGCCAGTCAATCATCCGGCCAAATTCTGCAAAATTGATACTCCCGTCTTCATTCATCGGGGTAATAATCGCAATACCCGCACCGGTAAAGATTCTCTTTTTCATGTGTTATCCTCCAAAACAAAGGCTCAGTCAAAATACCCTTTGACCGCCAGCAGTTCAGCAGTCAGCACTGCACCGCCCGCAGCACCCAACAGGGTATTGTGCGAAAGGCAGACAAATTTGATGTCAAACAGTTTATCTTCCCGCAGACGTCCAACTTCTACGCCCATACCGCCGTCCATATCACGGTCGAGCTTTGCCTGAGGACGGTCCGGCTCCTCGAAATAATGGATAAACTGTTTGGGAGCGGAAGGCAGACCCAGATCGTGAATCGGGCTCTTGAACTCTGCCCAGATTTTTTTGATCTCTTCAATTTCAGGTTTCTTTTCAAAAGACGCAAAAACTGCCGCAGTATGGCCATCCGATACCGGGACACGCAGACACTGGGAGGTGATCACCGGGCTGTCAGCATTGACAATTACGCCATTCTCGATATGTCCCCACAGCTTAAGCGGTTCCTGTTCGCTCTTTTCCTCTTCTCCGCCGATGTACGGAATAACGTTGTCGACGATCTCGGGGAAGGTTTCAAACGTCTTGCCGGCGCCGGAAATTGCCTGATAGGTGCAGGCAAGCACTGTTTTCAGGCCAAAAACGTCACGCAGAGGCGACAGGGCGGGAACATAGCTCTGCAGTGAGCAGTTGGACTTAACGGTGATAAATCCGCGTTTGGTGCCCAAACGTTTTCTCTGCGCAGGGATGACATCAATATGCTCCGGGTTCAGCTCCGGAACGACCATCGGAACGTCCGGTGTGCCGCGGTGAGCCGAGTTGTTGGAAACAACCGGAACTTCTTTGCGGGCATAAGCTTCTTCCAGCGCACGGATTTCCGCCTTGGGCATATTCACCGCACAGAAGACAAAGTCTACCTGTTCAGCAATCTTGTCGATATCGTTGGTCGCATCAAACAACACCAGATCAGCCATCGACTCCGGCAGAGGGGTCTTCATCTTCCAGCGTCCTTCTACCGCTTCACGATAGGTCTGGCCGGCGCTTCTGCCCGAAGCAGCCAAAGCGGTTACATGAAACCACGGATGGTTCTCCAGAAGGGTTGCAAATCTCTGTCCGACCATACCGGTCGCACCAATGATGCCAACGTTGTATTTTTTCATCATTTTCCTCTCCTTTTCCCATTGCAAAGCGATGTTTTGACGAAAAGTAAAAAAACCGGTTGAAAACCGGCTCGTCATCGCTTATAATAAAGATACTGCATCCAGGTGCGCCGTGGCACCAGTTTCAGATCAGCTCTCCATCAAACCTGTGATGACAGTCCGGCGTCTCTTAAACGCAGAACCAGGCAAAATGTAAAAACCCTTACATTTTCCTTCGGCGGCAAACCCTTTTTATGTGTTTCACAGAAGAAGGTTTCTCTCCGCACATATACTCTTGCAGGCCGCACCTCTGACCAATGGGTATTTAGTTACTCTCATCATATCACCAAACCGACCGGGTGTCAATCGCTTTTTGTAAAATATCCGCATTTTGGGCATATTATGGTGAGCATTTTGATAATCAGCCGCATCTGGCGGCGGAATGGAAGGATTTTTTGTGTTATTAAAAAGTGATTTTTACTACGATCTCCCCAAAGAACTGATCGCACAGCACCCGCTCGACAAACGGGACCACTCTCGTCTGATGACGCTGAGCAAAGAGACCGGTGAAATCGGGCACCACCATTTTTACGATCTTGCGTCAATCCTCCGCCCCGGAGATCTTCTGATTGTCAACAATTCCCGCGTCATCCCTGCCCGCATCTATGGCCACAAAAAGGACACAGGGTCGCATGTCGAATTCCTGCTGCTGGAACAGAAAGAAACAGACGTCTGGGAGATTCTGGTCAAACCGGGGAAAAAAGCAAAGATGGGCGTCCGGTACACCTTCGGCGACGGTCTGCTGGAAGCCGAAGTGACCGATATCTTTGAAGACGGCAACCGACTGGTCAAATTTTATCATGCGCCGGACAAGAATATCTACACCATTCTTGACGAGATCGGGCAGATGCCCCTTCCCCCCTATATCACTGAAAAGCTGGAAGACAAGGAGCGTTACCAGACCGTCTATTCCAAGGAAGAAGGCAGCGCCGCAGCACCGACTGCCGGGCTGCATTTCACCCCTGAGCTGATGCAGACGCTGCAGGACAAAGGCGTCGGTATCGCCGAAGTCACCCTGCACGTCGGATTGGGAACCTTCCGTCCGGTCAAAGAAGAAAACGTCCTGGAACACAAAATGCACTCGGAACATTACTACCTGTCGGCTGAAACCGCCGCCCGAATCAACGAGACAAAGAAAAACGGCGGCCGGGTCGTTGCGGTCGGCACTACCAGCTGCCGGACACTGGAAAGCGTCGCGACATTCTTTGGTGAAATTCGCGAAGCGGAAGGCTGGACAGATATCTTCATCTATCCCGGTTATGAGTTTAAGTGCATTGATGCGCTGATCACCAACTTCCATCTGCCGGAAAGCACACTGATCATGCTGGTTTCTGCGCTGGCCGGCTACGATCATATTATGAATGCTTACCGGGTCGCTGTGCAGGAAAAATACCGGTTTTTCAGCTTTGGCGACGCAATGTTTATCTACTGAGAAAGGACCTGACCCATGTACAAACTGATCACCATGCAGGGCCGCGCCCGCCGCGGAACCTTTACCACCGTTCACGGCAAAATCGAAATGCCTGCTTTTATGAATGTCGGCACTTCGGCCGCGATCAAGGGCGGTATCTCCTCCTATGACCTGAAAGACCTTCACTGCCAGGTCGAGCTGTGCAACACCTACCACCTCCATGTCCGCCCCGGGGATGATCTTGTCTACCGGATGGGCGGTCTGCATAAATTCATGGGCTGGGATGGCCCCATCCTGACCGATTCGGGCGGGTTCCAGGTCTTTTCGCTCGCCTCGCTGCGCAAGATCAAAGAAGAAGGCGTCACCTTCGCCAGCCATATCGACGGACGTAAAATTTTTATGAGCCCGGAAATTTCGATGCAGATTCAGTCTCACCTTGGTTCGACCATCGCGATGGCATTTGACGAATGCGTCGAAAATCCCTCTACCCATCAGTATTCCAAAAACTCCTGCGACAGAACCGTCCGCTGGCTCAAACGCTGCAAAGAGGAGATGGACCGGCTCAATTCCCTTCCTGAAACCATCAACCCCCACCAGATGCTGTTCGGCATCAACCAGGGCTGTATTTATGAAGACCTGCGGGTGGAACATATGAAAGAGATTGCCAAACTTGATCTGGATGGCTACGCGATCGGCGGACTTGCTGTCGGTGAAAAAACCGAGGACATGTACCGGATCATTGATGTCGTCACCCCGCATATGCCGACTGACCGTCCCCGTTACCTGATGGGGGTCGGCACACCTGGCAACATCATTGAAGCGGTAGCCCGCGGTGTCGACCTGTTCGACTGTGTCATGCCTTCACGCAACGCACGGCATGGTCATCTGAACACCTGGCACGGTATCCGCAACATCATGAATGCCAAGTATGCCGAAGACTCCGGACCGATCGACACCGAATGCAACTGCCCGACCTGCCAGAGACATTCGCTGGCTTATCTGCGCCACCTCTTCAAAGCAAACGAAATGCTTGCCATGCGGCTGGCTGTCATGCACAACCTCTACTTCTACAATACGCTGATGGAACGTATCCGCGCCGCGCTTGAAGACGGCACGTTTGACCAGTTCCGTGAAAAATACTCCGTACTGCTCGACACAAGAATCTGAATACAACGCCAAAAGGGCAAAAGCTGGATCAACCGGCCTTTGCCCTTTTTATTTTGATGCTCTTTTATTCAACTAATCAGCGTGCCGCTGCCTTTTGCAGTTTTTCCATCTCCACAACGCTATGACCACAATGGATCCACAGCGGATAATGACGGTACAGCGTTTCAAAAGCCTCTGAAAAGTCCCGCACATCTTCCAGTTCCTGCATCGGCAGTCCCATTTCACGTGCCGCATTGACAACCGGCAGCAGCTCGCTGTCCAACTGCATCAGCCCGCAAACCTTTTCTGCCAATTCAGTCGCCTGACGGGCAATACATCTGAACCGCTTCTGCAAAAATCCGCAGAAATCCGCTCGCTCGGCCGGACGGCAACAATATCCTGGTTCGGCAAAACGCAGCATTTCGGTTTTATTCAGCGCCGCACGCGGTTTACCTGCCTGCTGGGCGGCAATACCGGCAATCATCGCTTCCGGCAGACCGGCAGCAACCACCTTGTCATCTTTTAGGTAGTAACTGTGCACCGCTGTTCCCAACAGGGCTATATCTTCGCCAAGCGATGCCGGCGCCGTACCTTCATACCGGAGCAGCAATTCCTTGACTGTTTTCAGCTCTACAATCCCGTAAAGGGCAGTAAATGCCGCAAGATACCGGCTGAGCCCCATCAACTGACGGCGGGTATCGTAAAACGCTTTTTGCAGCACAGACAACGAAAATCCGCTCATTTCCTTACTCAAAACTGCAAGTCCGTCTTTTGACGCCGACGCATATCCCAACCGCTCAAGTGACGGCAGAGCAAAAGGCTGCATTGGCGTGCGCAGTGCCTTTTTCAGCTGTTTAAACTCTGTTTCTTCAATTGCCATAAGCAGCCGCTCGATCACCTTTGGCTGACTGAGGAACTCCGCCAACCGCTGGGCAAGTTCTGCCTTTTTCAGCTTGGAAACACCCGTGCAGCCAACCCTGGCTGCCTCTGCCTTCAGTTCAGAAACAGTTCTTGCAGATAAATTTTGCTGTATCGTCATAACTCTTATATTCCTTTCCATTGATCAGCCCTCCGCTCACGGCAGCTCAATTATCTCCCCACAGGACAGGCTGTGCAAATCCGGCACCAGCCCGGCAAGAATCCGGGTCGCCCGCTGGCCGGTGCAATGACAGGTATAATACCGCACAGGACGACGGCGAAGATCAGACGCAATCCCTTCCAGCAACGGCTGCGGGACCGTCTCCCCCGTCTGCGGTTTCATCAGATGATATCCGCCGATGCAAACCTGCGGGGTACAAGGTGCAGCATCCAGAATGTTGACAACACCCCGGTGCCCGCATCCCATGACCAACACCCGCGAATCAATCATCAGGTTCTGCTCATCCTCAAACCGATCCGGTCCATCCTCTGAAAGCAGATTGCTATTCGCTTCCGAGCAATACCTCTGGTACTCTTTACCGACCGTGAACAGCGTCAGTTCCTCATCCAGCCGTGCTCCTCCATCCAGCAGCACCAGCTGAGGATGCCCTTCAAGCGATGGATCCAGTCCGATCGAATGAAGGCCGCCAGATGTGGAATAATGCGGGCGGAAAGCACTCTTTTGCAGATATACCCGCGCTATATGGTTACAGGCAAGAAATGCCCCCAGTGCTCCGCCATGGTCACTGTGACCATGGGAAATGATCACAGTATCGACAGCTGCCAGATCAATTCCCAATCGCTCTGCATTTTCAAACACCGTTTCGTCCGGCCCCAGATCAAACAGCAGCCGGTGCAGCTTTGTTTCAATATAAAGCGAAAGGCCGTGACGGGCCGTACAGACGCCATCCGAATGGTTTTCCACCAGAACAGTGACTCTCATATCCACTCACTTCCTCTGAAAAGACAGAAACCGGGTTCCCTGAAAACGGAGCATCCCGCGGTCCCCTTCTACCATCATCCCATAGTCCTGCCCGCTGACCGACAGTTCCATCCGATCGCCGCTTGCAACCTCAAAGGTTACATAATAGCTGGTGGACAGATGGCGGTGGGACATGTTGTTGCCATCATGATGGACATGAGAAGAAACATCGGTACGTCTGGAGACGACCGTCGCCTCAACATCCAGCACAGGTGAATGGTTGTTCCGGTTCCAGCGGCTGATTCCCCGAACAGCGGTCACAATAAACGTACCAATGACGATTACAAAGACCAGCAAAAAAAGAATGGGAAAAAGGGAGGAAATCAAATCAAACCCAAAGCCCATCATCATCTGTCATCAACTTCC
>DVLN01000090.1 GCA_018715465.1 Candidatus Faecivivens stercorigallinarum
CGCAGATTCAGCACCAGAACAGACATGGCAATTACATGGGCCGCTGTCTCCCGTAGCTTTGCAGTAACCAGGCCCATGCCGCATTTGCGTTTTGCCAGACTAAACCTGCGTTCTACCTCCACGCGCTCACATTCATCTCGGTAGTCTTGCGTTCTATCTCGGGTCTCTCCCTTTCTGGGCCTGCCTAATGCCGGGCCAGAAAGCCGAATTCCATGAGCTTTGCAATAGCTGAGATTTTCCCGATTCCGATAGATCTTGTCCGCTAAGATACGGGCTGGATAATGACCTTCTCTCTGATAGAACCGCTCTGCCATCTCTTGTAGATTCTTGGCCTCGTTGTAGGCATCAAACGAGTGGTATTCCAAACGAGTCCAACCGTCCACCACGCTGATGTCCAGCTTTATGCCAAACTCCACAGGCTTGCCTGCCTTTCCCCGCACAATAGGGCGAACAAAGGGCTGACTTACACTGACAATCCGGTCAGAAACGCTGTGAGTATGATGATCGTACATGTACTTCTGCTGCTCGTAAATGGTGCGGATGGTAGACAACCGTTCATTTTGCCGTGGCGCAAGTGATTTTCCAAGGGATAATTTGCTGTCAATGGCCTTGAGGTCACGTTGGAGATAGCCCAGTTGTTTTCCAATTGCTTTGCGGGTGGCTTTTGCGGTGTGTTTGCGGGATCTTGCGTACTTCAGATAGTCTTTCCGTGCACATTTGCGATAGGTTCTGGGCTTCTTCCCGTCGGCAGGATCATGGAGGACATCCAACAGCTTTTCTGCGTTTTCACGAGCCTCGTTGAGCAAAGAAACATCCTGGGGGTAGCGAATATTAGACGGCGCACAGGTAGCATCTACAATCATAGTGCCGCTGTTTCCACCTGTCACAGGAGGATCTTCAGAGTCATTGTCATCCTTGGATTCCGCCTCTTTTGCCTGCCGTACCTTTGCATCCTGCAGAATCATTTCATTGATTTCTCCCAGTACCTCCGGCGTCAGACGCTTGCGGAAGTACACCATCAGGGATGGATCAAAGGGAGGCTTTTCATCGTCATAACCAGGGTAGCCGCAGAAGTATTGCAGATAGGGGTTCTCTTGGATCTGAAGGGTGATTTCTTCATCCGAATATCCATATTCCGACTGGATAATGCAGGCTCCCAGTGCCAGCCGCAGTGGCTTTGCTACATTGCCCTTACGGTTGGTAAACAGTGCTGCGTATCGCTTCTCAATCTCCAGCCAGGGGATCGTTTGTGCCTTCTTTACCCAGCGGTTGTTCTCTTTTAAATTCATGCCTACCGGCTGCTTGAAGTCCGACAGGCTGATCTGTCCATTGCTGTAGCGATACATGATGTCCCTCCATCTGCAAGCATTTTCACTCATTTATGCCGTTTTCCTTGCACTTATTATATCACATCACAGCCGGAAAGTCTTGGCACTGTAGGCTTTTTTCATTGGTCAGCAGACATTATAATATAATTGATTCGTCATAAATTGTCAATAGATTTTTATGAGCTTTGTACATTCTAACAATTTTACAACTCCAGTCTGGGCAGTTATCACAATTTCCATTCTTTTCCATTTCCATCCAACGCCAACCTTTCCCATCCACCCCTATTCAGCGGCTGTTTGAGCAATCAGTCATCCTGTTCAAGCGTCGTTTCTGCGGCCAGCAGCAAAAGCCGTCTGAACTCTGCCCGCTCTTCTATGGGCTGCCTCCAGGAAACCATCGGTCTGTCTGCAGGCTTTGGCTGGACAGCTATTGCCTACGTCATCGGCGGCATTGTTTACATCTGCTATGTCGACCGGTATTATCAGACTCTGAAAAATTCCTCAGATTACGTTTAACCATGAAAAAGAGCGGAACAACGGCAGGTTTTCCCTGTCGTTGTTCCGCTCTTTTTTCTGTAAAATGGTCCGACTTTTCCACACTTTCCGGTCAAACAGGTGAAAAAGTCTCATCCGCAGCGAAACGCCTGTTGTCAGAACTGGCTGAGCAGCAGGTCCCGGATCGGCGCATAATCATTCTCAAACCGGAAAGCCTGCAAGCCGGCCCGACGGGCACCCTCAACATTACGGGGCATATCGTCAATAAACAGGCATTCCTCCGGCCGGAGATGATATTTGCCGGTAAGATAATCAAAAATCTCCCGATCGGGCTTGAGCATATGGATATCAGCTGAAACCACCACGCCGTCAAAATAATCCAGCGGAAGGAATGTGGGGAAATACTCATAAAAAGCATCACTCGCATTGGACAGGATATAAATTCCCAGTCCATGCTCTTTGACAAAATCGCAGAACGCCTTTGCGCCTTCCAGCGGCTTCATACAGATATACCACCGGTCGCAGCAGTTTTTCAGCGCATCCCAGTACTGTTCCGGCACCCGCTGTCTGACCAGCTCAAACCTGCCACTGTCGGGGATATCGCCGCGATCTCCCATCACCCATTCCGGACCGGAAAAAAGCTCCCGCCGGATAATTTCCTTTTCTTCATCACAGCTGCAAAACAGATTGAGCGAGACATCCGGGTTATAATCCAAGAGGACGTTACCCATGTCCAGAATAACATTTTGAATCATATCTTTTTACCTTTCCATTCTATAAAATCGTTCAAAACAGACCTGATTGTTGCTGTCATTATTGTACCACAGCCGTATATCTGAAGCAACCGGTATTTTTCTTTCAAAACTGCGCCAACTCTCAGTGAAGACGGGAAAAATATTGACACCCCCTAAATTTGGGTGTATCATAAAAATAAATTCTATGGACATTTTACATCTACAGCTATCGGAGGAACCATATGAAAATCTATGTCGATGCAAGCGCCGGACGGGACGGCAACGGCAGCCGTGAAATGCCGTTCAGACACATCAATGACGCTGCACAGATCGCCCTGCCGGGAGATGAGGTCCTGGTCGCACCGGGTATCTATCGGGAATACGTAAACCCCAGACACGCCGGTACCGAAGACGCAAGAATTACCTACCGCAGTACCCAGCCGCTGGGCGCTGTCATCACCGGTGCCGAACCGGTCAAAAGCTGGACACCCTATCAGGACAATGTCTGGGTATGCAGGGTTGACAACACAGTTTTTGGCAGTTATAACCCTTATACCACCTATGTTTACGGCGACTGGTATTTTGCCGGCCGCAGCAAACATACCGGCGCGGTCTATCTCAACGACAAAATGATGTATGAGGCCGGTTCGCTGGAGGAATGTATCAAAGGCGAAATCTATCCCTGTTCCTGGGAACCGGACGCTTCGGTCTATAAATGGTACGCCGAACAGGATGGCGGTGATACAGTTATCTATGCAAACTTCCAGGGCAAAAACCCGAATGAGGAGAATGTCGAGATCAACGTCCGCCGGGAATGCTTTATGCCCGCTGAGACCGGTGTCGGATATATCACCGTGAGCGGCTTTAATATCAACAAGGCAGCCACTACCTGGGCGCCGCCTGCCGCCTACCAGGACGGAATGATCGGCCCCCACTGGTCTAAAGGTTGGATCATCGAAGACTGTGATATCAGCAACAGCAAATGTGCCGGTATCTCCCTCGGAAAATATCTTGACCCGGACAACAACCATTATTTTACTTATAAGCATGTCAAGAGCCCGACCCAGATGGAGCGAGACGCTGTCTGCCGCGGCCAGTACCATGGCTGGCTCAAGGAAAAGGTCGGCAGTCATATCGTCCGCCGCTGCAATATTCACCACTGTGAACAGGGCGGCATTATTGGCCGGATGGGCGGCGTCTTCTCGATTATCGAGGACAACCACATCCACCATATCAACAATATGATGGAACTGGGCGGTGCCGAAATCGCGGGCATTAAGATGCACGCGGCAATCGACGTCATCTTCCGCCGCAACTATATTCATCACTGCACAATGGGGATCTGGTGTGACTGGGAAGCACAGGGCACCCGTATCACCCAGAACCTGATGCACGACAATCAGATGCCACCCTATGCCAAACAGCTCAAAGGCGGCATGATGAGCCAGGATATCTTTGTCGAGGTCGGCCATGGCCCCACCCTGATCGACAACAACCTGCTGATGTCGGATGTTTCGCTGCGGATGGCGACCGAAGGGGTGGCAATGGTCCACAACCTGATCTGCGGAGCCTTCACCTGCGTCGGCGGTGGAACCGGCCCCCGCTATACCCCCTACCATATTCCACACCGTACCGAAGTGATGGGCTTTATGACGATCCTCCATGGAGACGACCGTTTTTACAACAATATCTTTGTCCAGAAATGGCCTGCCAAACCGTTTGTCATCCTGCGGGACAGCTCGGAAGGGACCGATCAGGAAAACCGGGAAGTCGGTACCCATGTGATGGATGACTACCCCACCTATGAAGAGTGGATCAAAATGTTTGATATGGAGTCGGATACCCCCGATATGGTCAAACTTTCAGCCGCTCACGATCACCCGCTCCCCGTCTGGGCAAAGGGGAATGTCTATCTGAACGGTGCAAAGGCTTATAAGAATGAAAGCTGCAACCTGATTGATCATGAACATCCGGTTCAGGCAGACATTGTTCTGAAGGATGGCAGACCCGTTCTCTCCACCGATCTTTACCGGCTGCTGGGAGATTTTTCGGCAGGGATGGTCAACAGCGACATCCTCGGATATGCTTTTGAACCGGAAGAACGGTTTGAAAACCCCGACGGCACTCCCATCACCTTTGACCGTGACTACTTCGGCGGACACCGCGGGATTCATGTCCTGCCCGGCCCGTTTGCATCAGCTGAAGATGCGGAAAAATTCCTCTGGTAACCTGAATATACCCTCCATTTAAAAATCCCTGCTGCTGGAATAAACCGGCAGCAGGGATTTTTTATCTGTCAACTTAGCTACAGCTGATCAGTGCTGTTCCATCAACTTTTCAAGCTCGATCGCATCCGACATTCTCTTTCCTCCGGCAGGACTGGGGTGCAGATGGTCTCCGCAGTCGCATTCCGCCAGCAAATATCCGGGATTGGCCGGGTCATCCACCACCGATGCAAAGTCGATATATCCATCCAGAATTCCCTCGCCAGCAGCCTTTTTCAGCCAATGGTTGACCTCCAGCCGCTGCTGCATCGTTTCTTCACAGCAGCCCCCCATCCCGCCGAACGGTGTAATCGCACAGCCGATGATACGGATTTTCTTTTGGTGCAGCCTGTCCGCCAGTCCACTGACTGCCTGGACAAACGCTTCGGTCGTGATCCGTTCCGACAGCGGCGGCGCCTCGTCAGAGCTGCCCGGCTGAGAGACATCATTGATTCCCAGTGCAAATAGGACGCAATCTACCCCCTGATGCTCAAAAATATCCCAGTCGGCCCGCTTGATACCTGCGTCGCCAAACATATTTCCAGCCGTCTCAGCAAAACCCGGTGTCGTATCCATCAACAGACGGTTGCCACCTATTCCAAGGTTGAGCAGAGCTGCCCTGCCGGGATATTTGTCAGCCAGCCGCTGCGCCAACGGAATTGTCCAGGTGCTGAACTCGGTGATCGAATCACCGAAAGCAATGATCGCCTTTGCGTCGGAATCGGTAAACAGATCAATCGCTGTCAGCCCCGGCAGCGGCTCAGGGAGCGGAAATGGGAAAGGCGCACGCAGGGCATCTTCAGCCGGAACAAAATCCGGCTGATCGGTGTAATCACCCGGCTGGGAGTGAACAGTCCCAAAGGTTGCTGAAACCGACCGGGGTACCGGGCATCCAGACGGAAAATACAGCAACACCCGAAGAGTGTCTCCAGCTTGTACCGTAAAATCGAGGACATCGCTTGTTGTCACCTCTCCGACAGCCAGCTCAACCCCATCTTTTCCGTCAAAGGTCACCCTTTTACCGTGGCTGCCGTTCCAGACGGTTACCCCACCGATCTGCATGAGTTCTACACCGTACCGGTTGCCAAAACGCATCCGCAGCTGGCTGCCCGTCACGTTGACCCGAATATCCAACCGGATGGTCCGGTCGGACAGATCACAAACACCAATTTTTCCGCCTCTGGGGGCATCCGCAAATACTGTTATCCATTTTGCCATCTGATCGAATCCTTTCTTTTATTTCTCAGTCCGTTTCTCCAAGCGTCCACCGAATCGCCGGTTCAAGATACTGGTTCCAGAACACCCAGTCATGTACGCCGGGGCTCTCGGTATACTGCGCCGGAACCCCTTCCGCACGCAGGAAATCACGGAAACGGCGGTTCTCTTCAATCAGAAAGTCCTCTGTTCCACAGGCCATATAAAACTCCGGCAATGTCCGTTTTTCTGCCATCCGTTTTCTGACCAGTGTCTCAGGGTTATTATCGCTCGCTTCCAGCTGACTCAGGTCACCAAAGACTGCGGCATAATAATCATAGTCGGCAGTAGGATTGGCGTCCCCTTCCTTCATATTTTTAATTCCGTGCACAATCAGCGCCGAAGAAAGGGCAAATACCCTGCCAAAATTTTCAGGATAGGCAAGACCGGTGTGCAGCGCACCGAATCCCCCCATCGAAATACCACCCAACAGATTATCTTCCCGTCTGGAAGAAAGTCCGAACGTCTTCTGGATATACCGGGGGATTTCTTCTCCGACCAGCCGTCCATATGCCGAACCAACGCCCTTCCCGTCCAGATAAAAGCTGTTGCCGCCGCCCGGACAGACAACCGCCAGGTTGTACCGGAGGGCCAGGTTTTCAATATCCGACCCGCTCAGCCAGAAATAATTGCCGTTAGCATAGCCGTGCAGCAGGTAAAGGATCTTGGACGGGCGGTCATAATGTGGGTTACCGGCAGTCATAAACGCCGGGGCATCGCCTGGGTGAATCATCTTGATGTTGGTCATCTGCCGCAGGCAGTCGGAAAAAACATCCATCTGTATAATTGCCATTCTAATCAGCTCCTTTTGTCGGTCAACGGCAGGTAAACGGTTCGCCGGATGGAATAAAAACAATCGGGATATCCCCCACAAGAGGCCGGAGCCAGTCGCCAAAATGCTTCATCCCGGCTTCCTCGGTGCGATTGTGCCCAAGGATAATCATTCCCTTATCCATTCCCAGCAGCGCAGCATCCCGGACGTAGGAAACACTGGTCCATTCGGTTGTCTCACCGCAGACAATGGTGTCAATATCTCCCTCAAACATATCCTTCATTGGCATCAGTTCATCGCCAAGCCCCAGCGAGCCGCCGCCGACCAGCACCGATACACGTTTTGTCTTCTGCCCCGGGTTTCCGACCAGACGAACCGACTCCATCCCCAGTTTTTGTTTAAAGAAATCCGCCAGTTCTCCCAGCGTCGTTTCCGGCAGATCATAATGCCACTGATTGCCGTCGGCAGACCGGTAATCCTGCCACCCCATCTCTTTGACCCAGCCGTCATAGATCAGGTCAGGGTTGTGGGCGTGCATTCGGTCGTGACAGCGCCAGATCGTGATACCACTCTCATCCAGCAGCCGTTTCTTTTCCAGAAAAACCGGGTCCTTTCCGGTCCATTCACCGGCAGACGGGTCCATCCAGACCGGCATCGCAAGTCCCGCATGCCAGGTCGGTTCATGGGTGATGATCAGGTCGACGTCCTGACGGATGGCCTCCCGGACAACGCCGGCATCCGCCATAAATACCGAAGCAATTTTGGTGACCTCTGCTTCCGGGTTTCCGCAGTGATAGATGTCACAGGTCTCGGAAAAGGGCAGCGGAAGAGCCTGCTCAATGGCGGCGACAATCTCTTTGACTTTCATTTGCCTCATCCTTTCATTTTTGCATATAATCCAAAATTTCTGATACCATTATAGCAACTTCCAGTCAGTTTTTCAATTTCTTTATCAGGTCCTGACCAAAAAGCTGTATGCAAAAAGGCGCCCAGCATCGGTTATACCGACGCCAGACGCC
>DVLN01000091.1 GCA_018715465.1 Candidatus Faecivivens stercorigallinarum
CACGGATTTGTTACAATAAAAACAAATATCCAGAAAAGGGCGATGGCTATGAAACAGGAAATCACCGGACACACCGCGCTTTACTGCCTGCTTGGCAGTCCCGTCGCGCACAGTATCTCTCCCCAGATGCACAACGCGTCTTTTCTTCACCATGGGATTGACGCGCGTTATCTGGCTTTTGACGTAAAGCCGGAACAGCTGGCGGATGCGATCAATGGACTCAAGGCAATCGGTGTCAGAGGATTTAACCTGACCATGCCGCTCAAACGGGAAGTCGTGCCTTTCTGCGACCGGCTCTCCCCTGCCGCCGAGATCTGCGGCGCGGTCAATACCGTGATCAACGAAAACGGCATCCTGACCGGAACGACCACTGACGGCATCGGCTACCTGCTTTCGGCAAAGGACGCAGCCGGGTTTGATGACCTGCACGGCAAAAAGATTGTACAGCTGGGCGCAGGCGGTGCAGGTGTATCGGCACTTGTCCAGGCGGCACTCGACGGTGCTGCCCAGATTGACCTGTTCAATGGCCATGCGCGGCCGGAGCTTCTGCGGATTGTTGACCAGCTGCAATCCCGTACCCGGTGTGATGTACGGTTCCATCTGCTGGCTGATCAGGACGCGCTGAAAAAAGCAGTCGGACAGGCCGACCTGCTGGTGAACACAACACCGGTCGGGATGGCGCCCGATCTGGAAGGCCAGAGCCTGATCACCGATCCGGGATGGTTCCATAAAAATCTGGTGGTCAGCGACATGATCTATGAGCCGATGGAAACAAAACTGCTCTCCCTTGCACGTCAGGCCGGATGCAGAACCTTCAATGGTCTGTACATGCTTTTGTACCAGGGAGCGGCGTCTTTCAAGATTTGGACCGGGCTGGAGATGCCGGTCGAGGAGATTAAGAAAAAATACTTTTCCGGTAAAAAGAGGTAAGCAAAAACACCTGACGGTCTTTTTTACAAAAACCATCAGGTGTTTTTATTTGTCCATCAGAACTGATATATTATGTAGCAGTCACCACGTCATCTTTCGGATAACGCTTTCTGACCACGATAAAGGTGATGGTGTGGCAGAGGGCAGTCACAACCCAGGTGACCGGATAGGACAGATAAAGGGTCGTCAGTGTCGGCGACAGGAATTTGAATACCGTAAAAATCCAGACGATCCGCAGTCCGCAGGCACCGGTCAGCGAGACGATCATTGGGATGACTGAATACCCCATCCCGCGCAGCGAACCGACCATGGTATCCATAATGCCGCAGGTAAAATAGGTCGGACAGATGATCGACATTCTCAGCAATCCATACTGGACAACCTCCGGGTCGCTGGTATAAAAGCCCAGCAGCACAGTGCCGAAGAAGTAAGCCAGCAGCCCGAGAGTAATTCCAAACAGGCAGACATATCCTTGGCTGACACACAGAATCTTATTGACCCGTTTATACTTCTGTGCACCTATATTCTGGCCGGTAAAGGAGATAGCAGACTGGTACATTGAGTTCATTGCAACATAGACAAATCCTTCGATATTGGAAGCGGCAGTATTTCCCGCCATTGCAATCGAACCAAACGAGTTGACAGTCGACTGGATCAGGACGTTGGAAACCGAGAAGATCGCGCCCTGCAACCCTGCAGGCAGGCCGATCTGAAGGATTGCGAAAAACTTTGCGCGGTCAATCCGCATTTTACGGAAGCTGAATTTCAGCGGACCTTCTTCCTTGCGCAGGCAGTTGATGACCAGCGCCATCGACAGGCACTGTGAGATGATCGTCGCCAGCGCGACACCCGCTACGTCCATATGAAAAACAATGACAAAAAACAGGTTCAGCACGATGTTCAGGATACCGGCGACCGTCAGATAATACAGCGGTCTTTTGGTATCGCCGACCGCACGCAGCACCGCCGAACCGAAGTTGTACATCATCATAGCCGGACATCCAACAAAGATTATCCGCATATACAAAGCTGCTTTATCCAGTACGTCTTCCGGCGTTCCCATCAGTTCCAGCAGCGGACGTGCCAGCAGCAATCCCAATACAACCAATATCCCGCCGCCGATCAGCGCCAGCATCATCGACGTGTGGATCGTCTCCTGGATGTTCTTCTCCTGCCGTGCGCCGAAGTACCGGGCAACCAATACATTGGTACCGATGGACAGCCCGAGAAACACGTTGGTCAGCAGGTTAATCAGTGCACCCGTCGAACCAACCGCCGCCAGCGAAGTGCTCCCCGCAAACCTTCCGACGACGATAACGTCCGCCGCGTTAAACAGCAGCTGCAAAATACTGGACAGCATCAGCGGTATCGCAAACCGCAATATCTTTCCAGGCAGCGGCCCGGAACACATATCCATCTCATAACTTCTGGCCATACAACCATCCTTTCCTCTTCAAACGGAGATTCCGCGGCGACAGCCGCATAATTCATCATCATTATAAACCCTTCTTCCAAAACTTACAAGTCTTTTACATAAAATGAACCAAACTGTTACAGAAAAATATTATTTCGTTGGTTTGTATTATTTTTTTGTATATTTCAATTTATTTCTGCACACATTACACAACCACCCTGTCCGTCAGTATCAGTGAACAGACAGGGTGGTTGTTTCTTATTTTGGGCATTTACACTTGTTGCAACATCCGGGCAATCACCGCCTCCGGCCTCTTGGTCTTTGGATAAGGTAAAGAGCCGAGCTCTGCGGGAGCGCCTTCCATCAGATACGGGTGCCCGACCGCGCCGAGCATCGGCAGGTCGTTATGATTATCCCCGAACGCCATCACGTCGCCCGGGTCGATTCCGGCAGCTTTGCACACGGTCAGAATTCCCTCCCGTTTGCTGGCAACGCCGCAGTCCAGCCAGAGACTTCCGCCGAGCGCGATCTGGACTTCACTTCCCCAGCGTCTGCGCCACTCGTCCTGATATTGCAGCGCACCATCCGGGCAATAAGCTGATACCTTCAGGATATCTTCCTCAATCGCTTCCGGGCTGGGAATGATCGTCACATGGTTCCCGACAAAATAACGAATATGGTCGAGATAATCCTGATGCTTTGGAATCAGATAGCTGGTTTCCGCACCGGAAATCAGCACTTCAAAATGCGGGATATCCAGTATCTGATGGCTGAGCGCGAGTGCGACTTCCCGTTTAACCGGTGTTTTCCCGGCAATGCCGCCGCCCGGTGCAAAACAAATTCCGCCATTTTCACAGATATACCAGATATCGTCGGCAACCGGTGCAAACAGCTTGCGCAAACTTCCATGCTGCCGCCCCGACGCGGCACAAAAAGCAATTCCCCGCGCTTTCAGTGCGCGAACCTGCTCAAACAGCAGCGGGGAAATTTCCGTCGCACCGTTTTGCAGCAGTGTTCCGTCGATGTCGCTGGCAATCATTTTAATCGACATCATAGCATCATCCCTTTTCAAATATTCTGTTCAGATTGTACCATATTTGTTGCCTGCTGACAACCAGCTGACGTTATTGAACGCCAGAGATGTGAACGAATCCCGGCATCAAGTCCGCGGCGACACGCCGCCGACCAACGCGATCAAGTCCGTGGCGACACGCCACCTGCCTTGACACCGATGTTCAATCTGTTATAATAATATTTGAACGGTTCACGTTTGGAAAGGAAGGATCAGGATGATTCCACAAAGACTCGCTGCCCTGCGTCAGAAGATGCAGGCATATGGTATCGACCTGTATATGGTCACCTCGGCTGACTTCCATCAGTCGGAATATGTCGGCGACCATTTCAAGGCCCGCGCTTATATCACCGGTTTTACCGGTTCGGCCGGCACCGCCGTTATTTCAATGGATGGTGCATGGCTATGGACCGACGGACGTTATTTTATTCAGGCTGCCGCCCAGTTGGAAGGGACAACCGTCCAGCTGATGAAGATGGGACAGGAAGGCGTCCCAACCGTCGACGCATTTATTGAAGAAAAACTCGGCAAAGGTCAGACCCTCGGTTTTGACGGACGGACGGTATCGGCAAGCGCCGGTGCATGTTACCGCAAGATGGCAATGGATAAGGGCGCAGCTGTTGAAAGCCGGTATGATCTGGTTGGTGAGGTCTGGGAAGACCGTCCGGCACTGTCTGCCGAGCCGGTATTTGAACTGGATGTTAAATATGCAGGTCAGGCCCGCTCTGAGAAGCTGGATAACCTCAGAAAAGCGATGGACAAAGAAGGCGCCGATAAACTGGTGCTCACCTCGCTGGACGATATCGCATGGCTGTTCAATATCCGCGGCGGCGACGTCGCTTATAACCCGGTTGTCCTCTCCTACCTGATGGCAAATAAGGACGGGTTTATCCTGTATGCAAACCGTGACTGCTTCCCTGCTCAGCTGGTAGAAAACCTGGCGGCAGACCGTGTGGTCATCAAACCTTACAATGATATTTACGCGGATATTCAGGCGATTCCGGCCGGCGAAACCCTGATGGCAGACTGCGCACGCACCAACTTTGCCATCGTCGACAGCATCCCAGAAGGGGTCAAGCTGCTGGACCGTGAGAATCCGACCTACCTGCCCAAGGCACTGAAAAACCCGGTTGAGGTGGAAAACGAGAAGATCGCCCATATCAAAGACGGCGTTGCAGTTACCCGGTTTATCTACTGGCTGAAAAACAACATCGGCAAACAGAAGATCACCGAGATGAGCGCCGCCGCCAAGATGGAGGAATTCCGTCAGATGGGCGAAGATTACCTGGGCCAGAGCTTTGCCCCGATTGTCTCCTATGGTGCCCATGCCGCGATGTGCCACTACTCTCCTTCAGAGGAAAGCGATATCGAAATCGAGCCGCACGGCTTTGCGCTGGCAGACACCGGCGGACAGTACTATCAGGGTACGACCGATATCACCCGTACCTTTGCGGTCGGCCCGCTGAGCTATGAGCAGAAGCACCATTACACACTGGCGCTCAGAAGCCATCTGCACCTGGCGGCTGCACGTTTCCTGTACGGCTGCACCGGTACCGCGCTGGATTACGCCTGCCGCGCGCCGCTGTGGGATGAAGCACTCGACTACAACCATGGCACAGGTCATGGCGTCGGCTATCTGCTCAATGTCCACGAAGGCCCCAACTCCTTCCGTTATCGGATCGTCCCCGGCCACAACGCGGTTTTTGAGGAAGGAATGATCACCTCTAACGAACCCGGCCTGTATCTGGAAGGAAAGTACGGTATCCGCATCGAAAATATGATTGTCTGCCGGAAGGATGTTAAAAACGAGTACGGCCAGTTTATGGCGTTTGACAACCTGACCTTTGTCCCCTACGAACCCGAAGCGGTTCTGCCGGAAGAGATGACCGCCAGAGAACGCGCCCTTTACAATGCCTATATGGAAGAAGTCTTCCAGAAAATTTCTCCCTACCTGCCGGAAGAAGAAAAAGTCTGGCTCAGAAAGGAAACTGCTGCCATCTGACTAAAGTGATGACGATATGAAAAAGCCGCTCTGCTGTGAGGCAGGGCGGTTTTTATCATATCAGCGTTTTTTCTTTTTATTCTTCTTATCCGACTTGACCCGCGGTTTGCGCTGCGGTATGCTGCTGAGGTCAAACAAATCCCCCAGCGTTGCGCCTGCCGGTTCCTCTCCTTTACCCATCAGCTGGCGAACAATCCGGGTGCGCTCGGCGAATGCTTCCTTATCCTTGACCAGTGCCAGCAAAGAAGCCGAGTTTTCCGCGTCGGCGACCGCCGAATGCTGACTGCCTGAAAAGCTTCCTTCCGACGCGCCGAGGGCATTGGTCAGCGACAGCGGGTTGCGTCGGGAAAGCCCCATCAGCCGGGTATAGATCCGCTGAAAATCCATCCAACGGTTAAAGCATTTCGGAATTTCCAGTCCCTTGAGCCGGCATTCCCCAGAAAACTGTTTCCAGTCAGAGTTGCTCCAGGCATAGATACGGACTTTGCCGTCGCCAACTTCCGAACCTTCCATAATCCAGCGGGCAAAAATGTCAATTGCTTCTTTTAAAAGCGGCGCATTTTCAACGTCTTCCTGTTTGATTCCGGTCAGTGTTGTAATATGCGGCATGACCGGGCTGTACTCAGGTTTTACATTCAGCGAAAAACGGTCGACCAGCTGGTAATCGCTGTTCAGTTTTACCGCGCCGATCTGGATGATCTCACTGATCACCACCGCGCGCGCTTCCCGGTTTTCCTTTGGAATCGGGTTCATTTCAAAATCCAGAAAAATATGCTGCATCCCTTATCTTCCTCTCCTTTATATCAAATCATATTTTATCATAATCCACGCAGGTTTACAAGTCTTACCGGATTATCCGATATCATCTTTATGCTGTTCGCCCCAGATGCACAGCTGATCAAGTATTTTCATCAGTGACTGTCCCCTGTCGGTCAAGCTGTATTCCACCTTGGGTGGGATCTGGGGATATTCTTCACGATGAATGAGCCCATCCCGTTCCAGTTCTTTCAATGAAAGGCTGAGTGTCTTATGGGAAATG
>DVLN01000092.1 GCA_018715465.1 Candidatus Faecivivens stercorigallinarum
ATGGGTAATCATTTTCAGATCTCAGATGATTTTTACTGGAATGGAGAGAAGATCAAGATTATTTCCGGCGGTATCCATTACTTCAGGATTTTACCCGAATACTGGAGAGACCGGCTGGAAAAACTGAAGGCTTTGGGATGCAATACCGTTGAAACTTACATTCCGTGGAATCTGCATGAAAAAGAAAAGGGACAGTTTGACTTTTCAGGCCGGCTGGATGTTGTATCTTTTGTCAAACTGGCGCAGGAGCTGGGCCTGTTTGTGATTATGCGCCCCAGTCCGTACACCTGTGGTGAATGGGAGTTCGGCGGGCTGCCATACTGGCTGCTGAAAGAAGATGGCATGCGGCTGCGCTGCATGTATCCGCCCTATCTGCGGCATGTGAAGGAATACTACCAGAAGCTGTTTGAGGTGATCGCGCCTTTGCAGGTGACGCGCGGCGGCCCGATTATCATGATGCAGGTGGAAAATGAATATGGCTATTATGGCAACGACCATCAATACATGGAATACCTCAAAAATCTGATGATCGAATGCGGCTGTGAAGTTCCGCTTGTCACCTCCGACGGTCCATGGGGCGGCTCTTTTGAATGTGGAAAGGTAGAAGGTGCGCTCCAGACCGGAAACTTTGGCTCCAAAGGTAAGGAACAGTTCGCGGTTATGCGTCAGAAGATCGGTGATAAACCGCTGATGTGTATGGAATTCTGGGTCGGCTGGTTCGACAACTGGGGTGTGGAATGCCATCAGACAGGTGATACCGCGCAACATGTGCAGGACCTGGATGAGATCCTTTCGGAAGGTCATGTCAACATTTATATGTTTATCGGCGGCACCAACTTTGGATTTATGAACGGTTCCAACTATTATGATGTGCTGACCCCGGACGTCACCTCCTATGACTATGACGCGCTGCTGACCGAGGATGGCCAGATTACGCCAAAATATGAGGCTTTCCGCGAGGTCATCGCCAAATATGCGCCTGTCCCGGAAGTTGCTTTTTCCACCGAGATCAAACGGAAGGATTATGGGCGTCTGACTCCTGTCCGCAGTACCGGATTGTTTGAGAATCTCGGCAATCTGACCACTGCTGTCGAAAGCGTCTGCCCGCAGAGTATGGAAAAACTGGATCAGGGCTATGGGTATATCCTGTATGAGACCGCTCTTGAACAGGAGCCGATCGAGAAGATCCGGCTGTATGGCGCCAATGACCGCGCCAACATTTTTGTCGATCAGAAACCGGTCCTCACTCTGTATGACCGTGAACTGCTGACAGAGCATGAACTGGAACAGAAACCGGTAGGAGACACCCTGTCGATTCTGGTGGAGAATATGGGCCGCGTCAACTTTGGTCCGACGCTGGAACGGCAGCGCAAGGGTATTGACCACTGCGTAACCGTCAACAGTCACCAGCTGTACTACTGGAAACAGTTCACCCTGCCGATGGAAGATCTCTCCCGGCTGGATTATTCCCTGCCGCATCAGGAGGGTACGCCGGGATTCTATCAGTTCACCTTCCAGGCTGACGAGCTTGGCGATACCTTCCTGGATTTTGCCGGCTGGGGCAAGGGCTGTGTCTGGGTGAATGGGTTCAATATCGGCAGATTCTGGGAGATCGGTCCCCAGAAACGGCTGTATGTCCCTGCACCACTGCTCAAACAGGGTGAAAATGAGATTGTTATTTTTGAAACCGAGGGAAAAGCCGGCGGGGAGATCTGGCTGGCGGGCTGTCCTGATCTGGGATAAAAGCGAATGTCGGGAAAAATGTACTATGAAATGAACGGCCATATGCTGCCACAGATTCGGTTGGTCGGAAAAGCCGTCCTGGAACCGCCCTATGTCCACCGCAAGCGGCAGGCCGATGAATTTATCCTGTATGTGATGAAACAGGGAGAACTTCATTTAATGGAAGATCAGACCGAATATCTTCTGAAAAAGGGCGATGTGCTGCTGCTGGACCCGGATTTTGTGCATCAGGGGCTGCAAAGCTCCAGTTGTGAATATGATTATGTACATTTTCACCACGGACAGATCACACGCAAAAATCAGGACGATCAGTTTTACGAACATTGCTCCCGCCGCAGGAGCGAAAGTCTGAAAGAGGACAACGGTTCTTATTTGCGGTATCAGGACTCCTGGATTTTGTTTCCGAAGATGCTGTCGATGGACCCTGATTCACCGGCATATCTGCGGGTACTCTCCCTGATTGAGCAGGCGATGGAGGACAACTGCTGTCAGCTGGAAAACTACAAGGTCCTCTGCGGTATTAAGCTGCTGGAGGCAATGGTTGAGATTGCGCGGGAAGGGGTGACGGAGACGGCATTTTCCGGCGGAACTGCCCGCCCGGCCTCTTTCCAGAAGGTACAGCAGCTGATGCGGTACCTCAACAGCAACTACCATCGTCCGATTACCAGCGGCCTGATCGAGCAGGAGTTTGCCTGCAACTTTGATTACCTGAACCGGGTGTTCAAACAGAGCAGGGGAAAAACCATCTTTGTCTATCTCAATGAGATACGGATTCGCCATGCCCGGGAACTGATGGATTCCACCTCCATGAAGGTGGCGGCGGTTGGCCGTCGGGTTGGCTTTGAAGATGCCTGCTATTTCAGCAAGGTATTTAAAAAATATACCGGTGTATCACCAAACCAGTATGAAAAGATGTCCAATCGAACCGAACAGGGACAGTGGAAACCGGGATAATTGCAAGAGAAAAACCGTCCCGGCAGTGCGCAGGGACGGTTTTTCAGTCGGCAATTAAAAAGGTCAATTTACTTTGCACTCTGCAATACACGGAATCATTCCGTCAGCCGAAATAACAGCGGTACAGCAGCTATCGGGGCTGTCTGCGCGGATATACGCCAGCAGCTGTCCTTTATATGCGCGGCGCTGGGGGGAGCTGTAGTCAGTCACATCCGACAGATCGCCGTTTTCCAGGCCGATCAGACTGCCGTTTTCCACCCGGACGGTGAGCAGATTCGCGTCAGTATAAACGCGGTTGCCCTCCCGGTCGCGCATTGTGATTTCCAGCTGATAAAGGCCGGGATTGTGGATGACGGCAGGGGTGTACAGCTGTGCGCTGATCTGGCAGGCGGAGCCGGTGCTGACCAGCTGATGGCAGACAGCGCTGTATTCGCCGGTACCGGTGGCTTTGAGGACGCCCGGCTCATAGGGCAGCGTCAGGCTGATGCAGTCCTGATGAGCGGATTTGTGGTAGATGCCGGCCTTTTTGCCATTGAGCGTGATCTCGACTTCGGGGAGGTTGGTGTAACACTTGACCAGCACCTGTGTACCGCTCGGGTAGTCCCAGCATTCGCTGACCGGGGTAAATTCGTCAGGGTTGTCGCAGGCCGGACAGCTGGTCAAATGGACCATCTTTTCTTCCGACCAGAAGCTCTGACGGCGGTAATATCCGGTCTTCTCAAATCCGGCCAGCGTCAGCAGACCGGCACCCGAACCGTGAATCGGCCAGCCGTGAGCCTCTCCGAGATAATCAATGCCGGTCCAAAGGAACTGACCGGAGATATATTCGTTGTCGGTGACCGCCTTCCAAGCCGAGAGGGTATGCCCGTTTTCACTGCCGATAAAGGGGAGATGTGGGAAAGCCTGATGGCTTTCTTCATATAAATGTTCCTTGTAGTTGTACCCGGCGACATCCAGTGCGTCTAAAAAACCCAGCTTTGCGGACAGCTCGGGGAAAGCCGCGGCCAGCGTGACTGGGCGGGTAGAATCCGTCTCTCGGACAATTCCGGCCAGTTGCCGAGCGATGACCGCCAGCCGTTCCGCGTTGGGACGCAGGGGGTTGTACTGACGTTCCTGTGCCGGTTTGTTGGCGTCGTTGTTGCCGGTCATGCTGGAGAAGGAGGGATGGCAGTAAGGGTCGTTCGGATAGTCGATCTCATTGCCGATGCTCCACATGACGATGCTCGGATGGTTGCGGTCCCGGCGGATCATATCGGTCAGATCCTGCCGGTGCCATTGCGGAAAATTGGTGTAGTACCCTTGGTTTCTGGGCGGATAGACATTGTGGCCCTGCCACCATTTGTTTTTGGGGCCTTCCCATTCGTCAAACGCCTCGTCCATCGCCAGAAATCCCATCTCGTCACACAGTTCATACAGCTCAGGCATATGGGGGTTGTGGCTCATACGGATGGCATTGCAACCCATCTTTTTGAGCTTTTCCAGCCTTCTTTGCCAGACGTCCTTCCAGACAGCTGCGCCAAGACAGCCGGCGTCATGATGCAGGCATACCCCTTTAAACAGGGTCGGTTTTCCGTTAAGGAAAAAGCCGTGATCAGGGTCAAAGGAGAAGGTACGGATGCCGACCGGCTGCTGGTCGGCGATATATTCGGTCTGCCAGCCGTCAGGCGTTTGACAGGCGATTTTTGTGACCAGTGTGTACAGATAAGGGGTATCCGGGCTCCACAGCCGGACATTGTCCAGCTGCATTGCCGTTTTAATGGGGCAGCGGGTACCGTTGGCAACAGCAGCCGTTGTTTCGGCAGACGCGGCGATCTTTCCATCCGTGTCAATCAGCTGGGTGATTACCCGAAGGTTACAATCAGCGGCTCCGTCATTGACCAGTTCTGCTTCCACTTCGGTCAGTGCAGCTGCACCTTCCACCCGCAGTGTCTTGAAAAAGAGACTCTGGAAAGCAATGTGGAGCGGTTCTTCGACGACAAGCGAAACCTTGCGGGTAATGCCGGAACCGGTGAACCAGCGGGAATCCGAAATCTCGGTGCGGTCCACCCGGACACAGATCATGTTGTCATGTTCAAATGAAAACTGGTCGGTGATGTCATAACAAAAGGTGATATAGCCGTTTGGCCGCTGGCCAAGATAATAGCTGTTGCACCATACCCGGCTGTTTTTATAGACGCCGTCAAATACAATCGAGATGCGCTTGCCTATCCATTCCGGCCGGGGCGGAATGGATATCCGGTACCAGCCGATACCGCCGGCCAGATAGCCGGTTCCGCTGGAATATTCTCTGGAAAAGGGGAGAGAAACCGACCAGTCATGGGGGAGTGTGACCTCCTGCCAGTCGTTTTTTGACCCTGTGCTGTGTTCGTCATACCAGGCCTGCCAGGCGTCCGGCTGATCGCCCAGATAAAAATGACAGCGGCGGGTGATGGGGTAGATGGTTTTGTTCATATGGCCCTCCTGTGAATAACCAAACTGGCGGTTTGCCAGACGTAATGCAAAAACTTGTGCGTCTTCAACGCATATTTACATTATAGGGCAATCTAGCAGAAATACAATGGAATGGAGAGGTTTTTGTTGTAAAATAGCGACTTTTACGCCACTTTTTTCAATCGTATTTTTCTGCAAAACGGCGTAAAGCCGAATGGGAAGATCACCGGAATTTTTACAAAGAAAAGAGGAACCGTCATGTCAAATTATCCGTTTGCCGGGCAATGGATTTGTGCCCCAGAGTTTGCCGGGCTTGCCCCGCTCAGCCTGTTTCATCGGGAGATGCAACCATTGCCGCCCGTGTCCCACCCGGAAGCACTGAAAAATGTACATATTCGGGTGGAAAAGACGTTTGATGCCGCTGTTTTTGGACAGGCGAAAAAGCGGCAGATTCGGATTACTGCCGACGATTATTACAAACTTTACCTGAACGGCAGATTTGTCGGACAAGGCCCGGCGCCGGGGTATTATTTTTCGTATTATTACAATGAATTTGACCTCGCTCCCTTTCTCCAGCCCGGACAAAACCGGATACAGGTGGATATATACTATCAGGGACTGATCAACCGGGTCTGGAACAGCGGCGACCTGCGGCAGGGGATGATCGCCGACCTGCTGGCAGACGGTAAGGCCGTATTGTCGACCGACCACAGCTGGTTGTGTGCACGGGATTTGCGCTATACCGGAAAGCGGGTTATTGGGTATGATACCCAGTATCTGGAAGATGTCGATGAACGGCTGGGCTTTTCCGATTGGACGGAATCAGCCGAAAAGAAGGTGGATTATACCTTTTGCAGAGCGCCGTTTCCCGCTGTATCCGTCTGGGAGGCACAGCCGGTGCTTCAAAAGGAACAGGGTGAAGGGCTGTTTTTCGATTTTGGCCAGGAACGGACCGGAACCCTCAGGATATCGGCATCCGGCCGGGAAGGGGACTGTGTGGTCATCTATTGCGGGGAGGAGCTCGACGAAAGCGGACAGGTGCGCTGGCAGATGCGGTGCGGCTGTGATGATCAGGAGTTCTGGACGCTGAAGGACGGGGACAATCTGCTGGAACAGTATGATTATAAAGGATTCCGGTATGTCCGGCTGGATTTTCCAAAAAATGTTACGATTCAGTCGGTCAGCATGCTGGTTCGTCATTTTCCGTTTCCTGAAAAACCAGCCTGTGTCCAGAGTGAAAACCCAGTCCTGGAACAGATCTTCACCCTCTGTACAAATGGGGTGCGCTACGGCAGCCAGGAATCGTTTATCGACTGCCCGACCCGTGAAAAAGGACAGTATACCGGTGACCTGACCATTACCGGCGCTTCTCATCTGCTGCTTACTGCCGACCCGGCCCTGCTTCGCCGCGCAATCGCATTGCAGGTGGATTCACTAAGGATTGCACCGGGGATGTTGGCAGTTACGCCCGGTTCATGGATGCAGGAGATTGCTGACTATTCGCTGCAATTTCCGCTGTCGGTATGGCGGTATTATCAGTTTACCGGCGATCGGGCGTTTTTACGGGAGATGCTGCCGGCATGTCAGGCGGTCATCAGCCATTTTGCAAAGTACGCGCGTTCGGACGGGCTGCTGGACGGAGTGACCGATAAATGGAACCTGGTCGACTGGCCGGAGGGTCAGCGGGACGGATATGATTTCCCGCTGACCCAGCCGGTTGGCCCCGGGTGTCACAATGTCATCAACGCCTTTTATGTCGGCAGTGTGCGGATGGTGGAACAGATTCAGCGTGAGCTGGGACTTGCCGTTGACGGAGAAGGGGAGCGGCTGAAAGATGCGTTCAACTGCGCCTTTTTCAGGGAACAACTCGGCCGGTATGTCGACTGGGAACAAAGCAGCCACAGCAGCCTGCATGCCAACTGCCTGCCCGCCTTTTTCGGGCTGATTCCGGCAGGAAAAGAACAGGCAGTCGGTGACTGGCTGGTGGACAGGGGGATGGCCTGCGGGGTTTATATGGCCTTTTTCCTGCTGAAAGGTCTGGCGCGGCTGGGACGCTATCAGGCGGTCTGGGACCTGCTGGTCTCGCAGTCGGAAACCTCCTGGTACAATATGGTCAGGGAAGGCGGAACCACCTGTTTTGAAGCATGGGGCGCCGGGCAGAAATGGAACACCAGCCTTTGTCATCCATGGGCCAGTGCGCCGGTCTCGGTGCTGATTGAAGACCTCGCGGGATTGGCGCCATCCTCTCCCGGCAAAGACTGGCGGTTTAACCCGCATTTTCCCGCGTCTGCCGGTCATATCCGGCTGGAAGTTCCGACGCCGGAGGGAAGAAAGGTTTTGCAGCTGTGATACCGCAATAACAGCAAAAAGGGCAAAGTACCGGATTGATCGTACCCTGCCCTTTTCGTATTTGTATGTTTATGCCTGTTCCTTGCGAAGCAGCACAGCACAGGCTGCCATCTCATCCGAACAGTTCCAGTTCAGCTGGTTTCCGTCCAGTGAGACGGTTCCATTGACGGTATAAATTTCTTCGATCTGGTAACTGCTGTCTGGCAGCTGTACCAGCATCTGCTCAGTTTCTGCCTCCTGGAAACGGTGGAATACACACAGTGCCCTGCCATCTTCGCCGCACCGGAGGATTCCCTGCCAGCCGGTCGGGTGGCGGTAGCTTGCGCCTGTATTTCCAAACCAGTACGTCTGTCCGTCCCGGATAATCGGGGCGGCCTTTTTGTAGAAAGCAACGCCGTCATCGATCGCCTTCCACTGTTCCGCGCTCAGGTCGGTCACATCGCCCGACAGGCACATCCGCCCCAGCATTGTCCCGGCGACCGAATAGACAATCCGTTTGAGGGTGTCCTTCTGGCGGATAACGCACCAGATCTGGCTCTGACGGGGCTGCATGACCCGGTGGAGGTTAGCGGCGATGATCGGAAGTTCCGGGTTTTCGTGTGCGTCCGAGAAGGAGGCCATCGCGCTGATGCCCAGCATCTTCGGTTCCAGCTTATGCCCGCCCGACGCGCAGTCTTCGATGATCAGCCCGGGGATTTCCGCTTTCATCTTTTCGATAAATCCGAAGGCGGCGTCCATGTTGCGGCGCAGTCCCTCTCCCAGCGACTCACAGCCGTCGCACCCGGTGCCGATGGTGTCGTTGTAGTCCATCTTGATATAGCCAATGTTGTACCGTTTGAGCAGGCCGATCACCTTTTCACTGAGGTAGTCCTGTACCCAGGGGTCGGCCATATCCCAGAACCGGCGGTTTATCGTCGTGAGTGTTTTCCCATTGCGGCGGAGCAGATGGTCGGTGCTGTGATAGGCGCGGGCGGCCTTTCCGATATTGTCGATCTCAAACCAGATGCCCGGTACCATCCCATTTTGACGGATCGCCTCGATGGTGTGCCCGAGTCCGTCGGGGAACAGGGTGGGGGATACCTCGTAATCGCCCATCGAGATGTCCCACGGGATTCCGTCTTCCTTGAACCAGCCGCAGTCGATGACAAAGTAGGAAAATCCCTTGCCTTTTATCGCTTTGAGGATTCCTTCGATATTCTGTTGGGAAGGGCATCCCCAGGTTGTGCAGTATTCGTTGAACATGACCGGCAGCTCCTGTTCGGATGCAGGCCCGGCATTGATTGCCCGAATCTGCCCGGAGGTCAGCCGCTGGGAGGCTTCATCGACGTCACGAGCAGTGCAGACCGTCAGAATTGCTTCCGGCGTGGTCAGCTGTTCGCCTGGCTGCAAATCCTTGCTCCAGTGGCCAAAATCGGCATCGGCCAACCCGCCCGAAATTGCCAGAGCGTCCCCGGCACGGTAAATCTCCATCTGCCAGGAGGCATTGTGGGCGATCTGAGCGCCCCAGAATATCCCGTTTTTACGGTCTTCGATCATCAACCACGGGAACCATTTGTTGACCGGCATCGACCCGACCTGCCCGAACCGTTCGCAGCGGACGGCGGTCCAGCACGGCTCCAGCTGCAAGTCCTCAATCGAGTCGGTTTGCAGCCGTCCTTCCATACACCAGACGCTACGTACCCGGTGAACCAGCATGGTATCATGTGCGTCGCCGGGTACGTAGGGGGTCAGCCCGCCCAGCGAAAAGCTGGACAGCAGCTCAAGCGTCACCGGTTCATCGCCGCTGTTTGTAAAACGTACCCAACTGCGCAGCGTCTTTTCGCCGGTATACCACAGCAGATGGTGTTCTGCCAGGCACCCAGCCCCGGCCTGCATGGTGGTGACTACTTCGCAGCAATCCGCACTCTGTATGACCTGCTGGTCTTTCAGTTTCAGTTCCCGCGCTGTTTGACTCTGGCGAAGGGTGACGCCGCCGGCGTATCCGCCGGAGTAGGTATCACCTGCGAGCTTGACCTGTACCAGCGGGTCGATATCGTGCGGCTTTTCTTCCCAGGGCAGCGGTTCTTTTCCGGCGGGCAGCAGCTGCAATTCGACATTCTGTGTTGTTTCATCCAGATAATAACGCGCCACCATGTCCCCAAAGGCGACATCGCGATAGATTGTGACCGACATAAATGTCCTCCATTCTGTGCAATTCTGATTGTAAAATACTGACTTTGATCCCCCGATCAGATTGCACCGATCAGTTCTTTTAGCTGCTCACCTCTGGCGAATACTGGGATGACTTCCAGCGGTGCATTGACTTGGATTGTCTGACTGCCCGGATAGACTTTTCCGGTATGCAGTTCGGTCCAGTTTTCGCCCGCGGGCAGATAGACCACCCGTTCTTCTGCGTCTTTGTAGACGATCGGCGCGACAAGCAGGTCGCTGCCAAACATGTACTGGTCTTTCAATTCCCAGCAGACGGGATCGTCCGGGAACTCGTAAAACATTGTCCGCATGACCGGGGTGCCGTTTTCGTGTGCCTGCTGCATCAAAGAGCGGACATAGGGACGCATCTTTTCTCTGAGCTGGATATATTTGACCAGAATCTTATATGCTTCGTCTCCAAAGCTCCAGACCTCGTTGTCGCTGCCGGTAAACAAAGCGGGGGAGCCGTCCTTGCGGTGTGGAATCGAAGATGGCTTGCGGTCTCCATGCAGCCGCATGACCGGGCAGAAAGCACCCCATTCAAACCAGCGGACCAGCAGCTGACGGAAAGCAGGGTCTTTTGGGTCACCGTCGGAGAATCCCCCGATATCGGTGGTCCACCAGGGAATGCCGCTCAGCCCCATATGCAGCCCGGCACAGATCTGTTTTCGGAAGTCTTCGTAGCAGGAATGGATATCTCCCGACCAGACCAGCGCACCATACCGCTGGCTGCCTGCCCAGGCGCAGCGGACAAGGTTGACGATCTTTTCCCGGCCTGTTTCTTTCATACCGTCATAGAATGTCCGGGAGAACATCTGAGGATATATGTTGCCGATCTGGGCGTTGGGGCCGAGGTAGTAGCGGTAGTTGTCGAAGGTGTAGCCGTGATATTCCGGCTCCGCTTCGTCCAGCCAGAAGAGTTCGACCCCCTGATCGAAGTAGTTGCGCTTGCATTTTTCCCAGACATATTTCCGCGCGCCGGGATTGGTTGCATCAAAGAAGACACTGTCCCCGCCAAACTGCATGCAGACATTGACCCCCATTTCCGGTTTGACCAGATATCCTTTCCGGGTCATTTCGCCGAAGTTTTCGCTGTTCTGGTCAATCTGCGGCCAGACCGATACCATCAGTTTGACGCCCATTTCGTCCAGTTCCCGAATCATGCCGGCGGGGTTGGGGAAGAATTCTTCTTCAAACCGGAAGTCTCCCATCTTTGGCCAGTGGAAGAAGTCGCAGACGATGACATCGAGGGGGATGTTTCTCTTTTTGTATTCCCTTGCGACATTGAGCAGCTGTTCCTGGTTCCAGTACCGCAGCTTGCACTGCCAGAATCCGAGGCCATATTCGGGCATCATCGGGACTTTGCCGGTCGCAATCGCATAGTTTTGTTCAATTTCTGCCGGTGTATCGCCCGCTGTGATCCAGTAATCCATCTGGCGGGTGCTCTCTGCGTACCACTCGGTTGTGTTCATTCCGAAGCTGACCCGTCCGATCGCCGGGTTGTGCCACAGAAAACCATAGCCAAGGCTGGAGAGGACAAACGGGACGCTGGCCTGTGAATTGCGGTGTGCCAGTTCGAGGTTGCAGCCTTTGAGGTTGAGGATTTCCTGCTGGTACTGGCCCATACCGTACAGCTTTTCATTGGGATTAGACTCGAAAGTCACGGTCAGCCGGAAATCCCCGCCGATGATCGGTTTGAACTTGCGGGCGGACAGGGACAAAGCACCGCCGTGGTCGATTTCTCGCAGCAGCAGTTCGCCCTTCTGATTGTAAAAGCTCATCTGGCAGCCGTGCGACCAGTCGTTTTCTTCCATCACCAGCTTGATCTTTCCATTGGTCAGGGTAGCGGTCAGTCCGTCGATCTGGATGTCGGCGGGCTGGTCATCCGGCGGGAGCAGCGCGAAATCGGTTTCTTGGATCTCACGCATCATCGCCGAACGGATGCGAAGGCTGTTTTTTCCCCATGGTTCGGCCATCAGGCACTCGCCGTTGTAACGCCAGATTAGTTTGTTTCCCTGCTGATAAAAGCAATCCATCTGTATCTCTCCTTGTCTGTAAAATCAGGAACGTTTGGTGGTTTACCGTTTTGCATGTCCCTGTAGCTGCCACGATTAT
>DVLN01000093.1 GCA_018715465.1 Candidatus Faecivivens stercorigallinarum
TCTGGCTGTCACCTTTTTCATAGCCCTGTCCATTCCAGATTTCTGCGAAGTTTTTTGCAGCAGCGCGCTGCTGTGCATCTGTCATAATTCCGCCTCCCTCTTTGATTATTCTGTAATCTATCATACCACAAACAGCTGAATTTCTCAATTGATAAGAGTAAATAAACGGAAGTAAAAGGCTGTCATTTACTGCGGTTCACTCTTGACATTTCTTGCAAATGTGGTATACTGAAACACATAAACGCCTTGACCAGGTATGGGACGGAAAGTCCCGATAGCCATTTTTCAAGCATCAGAGAAGCGGGGTCACCGGCTGAAAGCCCTGCCTGCCGATGAGAAATGCGCGGAAATTCGCCTGCGAGCGGCATCCCTGAACTTTTTCCAGTAGGGGATGACGGCGCCGCCGTTATACGGAGAAAAGTGCGGGAGCTGACTTTTCAGCTGCCGAAGCTGGGTGGTACCACGGAAGCGTTATGCCTTCGTCCCTGAAGTCAGGGGACGAGGGCTTTTTTATTGCCTTTCCCCTGTAAAAATAATCTGTGCGGGAGAATCCGCCGCTGAAAGGAATGAGTCAACCAATGTCCATTCGAGAACAGTTGGAAGAGATCAAACAAAATGGGCTGCGCGAACTGGAAAACTTCGCTGACGCCAAAGAACTGGACAACATCCGTGTCCGTTACCTCGGGAAAAAAGGTGAGCTGACCGCGATCCTCAAACAGATGGGCAAGCTCTCTGCCGAAGAGCGCCCGATCATCGGCCAGGTCGCAAACGAAGTCCGTCAGACGCTGGAAGCAGCTGTCCAGAAGAGCCTTGAGACGCTGAAAGAGAAGGAACTGGCGCTCCGTCTGGCAAAAGAGACTGTCGACGTAACCCTTCCCGGCGAGAGCAAGCCGCTGGGCGGATTGCATCCGCTGTCGATCGTCCAGAACGAATTGATCGACATTTTCCAGTCGATGGGATTTGACATTGTCGACGGCCCCGAAGTCGAGACCGACTACTACTGCTTTGAGGCGCTCAACGTCCCGAAAGATCATCCTGCCCGCGATATGCAGGACACCTTCTATCTCGGGGACAACCTGCTGCTCCGTACCCAGACTTCTGCCGCACAGGCGCGCGTCATGGAAAAGCGGACCCCTCCGATTCGGATTGTCTGCCCCGGCCGTGTTTACCGTGCCGACGAGGTTGACGCGACCCATTCGCCCGTCTTCCATCAGATGGAAGGCCTGGTTGTCGACAAGAATATCACGATGTGCGACCTGAAAGGCTGCCTTGAACAGTTCGCCCACGAGATTTACGGCCCTGAAACCAAGGTCCGTTTCCGTCCTTCCTTCTTCCCGTTCACCGAGCCGTCGGTTGAAGTCGACGTCTCCTGCTCCGAGTGCGGCGGCAAAGGCTGCCGAATCTGCAAAGGCACCGGCTGGATTGAGATTTTGGGTGCCGGCATGGTGCATCCGAATGTCCTGCGGGGCTGTGGGATTGACCCGGACGTCTATTCCGGCTTTGCCTTTGGCATTGGCCTTGACCGTCTGACCACCACCCGGTACAAGATCAGCGATATCCGGCTGTTGTTCGAGAACGACCAGCGGTTCCTCGATCAGTTCCAGGGACGGTAAGCAATAGGAAAGGAAGGCAAGTAATATGAAAGTATCTCTGAATTGGCTGAAACGCTATGTCGACATCGACGTAGCGCCGGAAGTCCTTTGCGATAAAATGACGATGAGCGGGTTCGAGGTCGAGGAGATGACCGACCTTTCCGCGACGATGGACAATGTCGTCGTCGGCCGCGTTATGAAGATGGAGCACCACCCCGACGCGGACAAGCTCTGGGTCTGCCAGATCGACGTCGGCGGGGAAGAGGATGTCCAGATCATCACCGGTGCACAGAATGTTTTTGAAGGCGCGCTGGTTCCCTGCGCACTGCACGACTCCCATCTCCCGAACGGTGTCCATATCAAACGGGGCAAACTGCGCGGCCTGCCCTCCAACGGCATGATGTGCTCGGGCGAAGAGCTCTGCCTGAAGGAAGGGGACTATCCCGGCGCGGAAGTCCATGGCATTCTGATTCTGGAAGGGGACTGGAAGCCGGGCACCGATATGCGGGATGTGCTGGGGATGAACGACGTGCTGATCGACTTTTCGATTCTGTCCAACCGCCCCGACTGCAACTCGGTGATCGGCATTGCGCGTGAAGTCGCGGTTGTACTGGGAAAAGAGTTCCACGGCCCCGACACCAGCTATAAGACCAGCGGCGGTGACGTCCATGATTATATTTCCATCCGCGTTGATGATTTTGACCTCTGCCCGCGGTATGTCGGCCGCGTTGTCAAAAACCTGCGGATTGGCCCATCGCCCGAATGGATGCGGGAATGCCTGAGAAGTGCAGGTGTCCGCAGCATCAACAACATCGTCGACATCACCAACTTTGTCATGCTGGAAACCGGCCAGCCGATGCACGCTTACGACCTGCGGTATGTCCGCGGCAACCAGATCATCGTCCGCCGCGCCCATGATGGGGAGCCGATGAAGACGCTGGATGATAAGGAGCACACTCTCAACCCCGAAATGCTGGTCATCGCCGACGCCGAAAGCCCCTCCTGCCTGGCAGGTGTTATGGGCAGCCTGCATTCCGAGATTGAACCGGATACAACCGAACTGCTGTTTGAAACGGCGAAATTCCGCCGGGACAACATCCGCCGCACCGCCCGCGCGCTGGGTATGCGGACCGAGTCGAGTGCCCGGTTTGAAAAGGGTACCGACGTTATGGGCTGCACCTACGCGATGGACAGAGCGTTGCAGCTGATCAATGAACTGGACTGCGGCGACATCGTCGACGGCGTCATTGATGTTCATGAGCAGCTTCCCGAACAGCGGGTCATCCACACCACTGTGTCGGATATTCTGGCACTGCTGGGGGTTGAAGTCCCGACTGAAACGGTTGTTTCGATTCTAAACAGCCTGAACCTGACCTGCACATTGGGCGAAGACGGCAACAGCCTGTCGGTAACCGTTCCGTCCTACCGTGACGACGTCGAGAGCCGCGCCGACCTGGCCGAAGAGGTCATGCGGATTTACGGGTACGATCACATTGTATCCACCCCGATTGACGGTGTAATCATCCGTGGACGCAAGCTGCCGGAACGGATTGCAGCCGATACCATCAAAGAGCTGCTGGTTGGGGCTTCGATGCGGGAGATCACGACCTATTCCTTCATCAGTGCAAAAGCCTGCGACCAGCTGGGACTGGCGGAGGATGACAGCCGCCGCCAAGTCGTTTCGCTGCTGAACCCTCTGGGCGAGGAGTACGCGGTCATGCGCACCCAGCTGGTGTCCAGCATGGCGACGGTTCTTGCGACCAATATTTCCCGGAAAAACGCAGCCGGCCGGTTCTTCGAAGTCGGTAAGCTGTTTATCCCGAAATCCCTGCCGCTGACCGAACAGCCGGAGGAACTGCCCGCCCTGTCGCTTGGCCTTTATGGAGAGCAAGAGAGCTTCTTCACGCTGAAAGGGATTATCGAGATGCTGTTTGCCCGCTGCCGGATGGAGGTTTCCTACCGCCGGAGCGCCGAAAGCTACCTGCATCCCGGACGTCAGGCCGAGATCGTATATAATGGCGAAAAGATCGGCGTGCTGGGTGAGATGCACCCGCTGACCGCAGAGAAGTTCGGTATCGAAGGCCGTGCATATCTGGCGGAAATCCGTCTGGAAACGCTGTATGCCGCACTGGAAGGCCAGCGCACCTTCTACCAGCCGCTGCCGCGCCATCCTGCGTCGGTGCGTGACCTGTCGCTGCTGGCGGGTGTCGAGGTTGCCGTCGCGGATATCGAAGCAGCAATCAAAAAGGGCGCCGGTAAGGTACTGGAGAGCGTCAAGCTGTTTGACGTCTACCAGGGCCACCAGGTTCCCGAAGGCAAGAAGAGCGTATCTTACTCGCTGACACTCCGTGCACCCGACCGGACGCTGACGGTTGAAGAGTGCGACAAGGTGATGGAAAAGGTATTGAAAGCCCTTGAAGAGATCGGCATTTCGATGAGAAGCTGACGCATATAGTAAAACAGAAGCTGTTCTGTCAACCGGCAGGACGGCTTTTGTTTTTTTATTTACAGCCAGTTTCTTGACAATCTTATCGGATGTGCTATACTTTTGAAAGCAAAAGAAAAGGAGACATGCGGATGAGATGGAAGAATGACCGCTCGGCAGGGGAGCCGGACGGTGTTCCCGAGGATTTTACCGTTGAATATGAAGACGATTTCGGCACACCGCAGGCCGGGGAGGTCTACCGGGAACAGCCTGAATACCGGGACAACG
>DVLN01000094.1 GCA_018715465.1 Candidatus Faecivivens stercorigallinarum
ACGGCAGATTTTCTGCCGTTTCTTTGCTGTTTTTGATATTCCTATCAACTGAATGTCGGAGGTTAAAATCACATGAACATAGTCGTGGTTGGGGGCGGAAAGGTCGGCGCAACTTTGATTGAACAGCTTTCCAACGAAGAGCATGACATTACCGTAGTCGACGTTAATCAGAAGGTACTGACCAATATTTCCAACCGGTATGATATTGTTACTGTCTGTGGAAACGGTGCTGCCTATCCGGTCCAGATTCAGGCCGGGGTCGAAAAAGCTGACCTGATCATTGCAACCACTTCAATGGATGAACGCAACATTCTCTGCTGTATGGTCGCCGGACAGGTCGGTGCAAAATATACCATCGCCCGTGTCCGCAACCCTGAATACGCATCCCATATGCAGTATTTACAGGACAACCTGAAACTTTCGATGTCAATTAACCCGGAACAGGAAGCGGCCCGCGAAATTATGCGAATCCTCCATTTTCCCGCTGCAATCCGCGTCAACCAGTTTATGCATGACCGGGTAGAAATGATCGAGATCCGCCTGGCAGAGGGGAACCCGCTGATCGGGCTGTCGCTGAGCGAAATGAAAAACCGGTACGACCAGAATATCCTGATCTGTGCGGTTTCCAGAGAAAACAAATCCTATATCCCAAACGGCAACTTTGTTCTGCATCAGGATGATCATATTACCCTGCTCGGTTCTCCCGCTGATCTCAACAGCCTGACGAAAAAGCTCAATCCTTCCATCCGCAAGGTCAAAAACGTGATGATCGTCGGCGGCAGCCGAATCGCTCATTACCTCTGTGAGATGCTCACCAGCCGCGGTGTCAAAACCAAAATCATCGACTGTGATGAAAACCGCTGCCGTGAACTTTGCGAACAGCTGCCCGATACCCGGATTATCCACGGAGATGCTCGTGACCGCGAACTGCTCCAGGAAGAAGGCATCGAACGGATGGACGCGTTCATCTCTCTGACCGGTCTGGACGAGGAAAACATCATTGCGTCGATGTTCGCCTCCTCCTGCGGCGTGCCCAAAATCATCTCAAAAATTAGCGATCGGGATATGGCACGAATGGTCGATAAACTGGGGCTGGATATTGTCATCTCCCCCAAGACGCTGACTGCTGACCTGATTCTGCGGTTTGTCCGTTCGATCGCCTACGCTGGCGGCAGCTCGGTCAAAACCCTGTATACCATCTCCAACGGTAATATTGAGGTGATGGAGTACCTTGTCGACGGCGCCCTCCCATTCCTTGGAAAACCGTTGGCTGATCTGCCCATCCGTTCGGGTATCCTGATTGCCTGCGTAATCCGTGACGGACAACCATTGATCGCCGGCGGTTCTACGACCATCTGTCTCGGCGACAGCGTCATTATCGTCGCACCCAAAGGCAGGCTGAAAAACCTGGCAGATATCGTGTAAGAGGTGCGGGCAGATGAACTATAAAGCTGTATTCAATATTGTAGCGAGGATCCTTTTAGTTGAAGCGGTGCTGATGATGCTGCCGCTGATAGTCAGTATCCTTTATCAGGAAGATCCCGTCTGTTTTCTGTTGCCGGTCATTCTGCTGGGTGTTATCGGCGGGTTTGGTACGCTGACGCTTAAAACCGACGACAAAATTTACTCCCGCGAAGGATTTGTTATTGTCGCGCTTTCATGGATCCTGATGTCCGTCGGTGGCTGTCTTCCCTTCATGATCTCAGGTTATATCCCGTCGTTTGCCGACGCCTTTTTTGAAACGGTGAGCGGGTTCACGACGACCGGCGCCTCTATCCTGACCGATGTTGAGGCACTCCCGCAGGGGCTGCTCTTCTGGCGCAGTTTTACTCACTGGATCGGCGGTATGGGTGTACTGGTCTTTATCATGGCAATTATGCCGTTGACCGGTATCCGCAGCGTCCATCTGATGCGGGCAGAAGTGCCTGGTCCGACCAAGTCCAAGCTGGTGCCGCGAATGCGGGACACCGCGTCACTTCTCTACCGCATTTATATTGCGATGACTTTGATAGAAGTCGTCCTGCTGATGCTGGGTGGTATGAACCTGTTCGACGCCCTGATCAATTCTTTTGGAACAGCCGGAACCGGCGGTTTCTCCAACAAAGCACTGAGCGTCGGTGCGTATGATTCCGCTTATTTTGATATTGTTATCGGCGTGTTCATGATGTTGTTCGGTATCAACTTCAACCTCTATTACTTGATTTTGATTGGCAACATCAAAACTGCTCTGAAAAGTGAGGAACTACGCTGGTACCTCGGGTTTATCGGGATCTCAACCGTGGTTATTGCTATTAATATCTCCAGTTTCTTCGATGGAGCGGCACAGTGTCTGCGGTATGCTTTTTTCCAGGTCAGCTCGATCATTACAACGACTGGTTACGCAACCACCGACTTCAACACCTGGCCCACCCTCTCCAAGGCTATTCTGGTCATGCTGATGGTTGTCGGCGGATGTGCCGGCAGTACCGGCGGCGGTGTCAAGGTCTCGCGGGTCATCATCGGCTGCAAGTCCATTGTCCGAGAGATGCGGCGGCTGCTCCACCCGCGTGCAGTTGAATCGGTCCGGCTGGATGGAGCCCCGATTGACAAACGAGATGCACACGCGACGATGATCTTCCTTTCTGCATTTTTCTGCCTGTTTGCGGTGCTGTTTTTATTCACTACGATTGACGGTTATGATCTGACAACTTCGGCAACTGCGGTCCTCGCCTGTATCTCAAACATCGGGCCGGGTCTTGAACTGGTCGGACCAATGGGATCGTTCGCTGGATTCTCCGCACCAGTCAAGATGGCGCTCTCCTTTGGAATGCTCTTTGGGCGGCTGGAAATCTTTCCGATGATGATGCTGTTCGTCCCGTCGACCTGGCGCAGAACCTGAGAAAGTATACATTATTCCTGCAAACAAAAAGCAGCGGAATTTCTCCACATCAGGAGAACCCGCTGTTTTTGTTTACTGCTATTTATACTGGCTGGTCTAACCGCTTATCCCGAGTCAGATTTTTCATCCAGTCGAACCGGTTGATCTTGACCACTGCGACAAAGCATTTGAGAATCTGGTCACACTTGAGGCAGGCAAAAACAACCCATGCCGGCGCACCCAGGATTGACGCAATAATTGCCGACGGCAATACAACCAGGAAAACAAAAATTGTATCATTTTTAAAAACAAACCCAATGTCGCCGCCCGATTTGACCAGCCCGAACAGCCCAGCCGCTTGATAACAGGTACCGATCATCGTAATTGACAAAACGGTGATAAACTGGCTGGAATAGGAAATCGCTTCCGCTGTAATACCCGAATACAGCCCAATAAACGGGCTTTTGAGCAGAATAATTACACCGCCGGTAAGCAGCCCCATCCCCAAAAATAGCAGCTGTACGGTATAGGCATATTCCTTCATCCGTTCGGTCTTCCCGGCACCGACCGTCTTGCCGGTGATGATGCCAACCGCCGAAGACATCCCGTTCATTGTGACATAAGCAAGCGAGTTCATCGTGTTGGCAATGCTGGCGGCAGTAATGACGCTGGCTGAAAAACGGCCAAGTATCGCTGAATTGGCCATCATATTGACACTCCAGACGACATTCCCACCGATCAGCGGCAACCCATAGCGGATAAAGTCTCGCCGCAGAACCGGATCACTGACCAGCAGCTCTTTCAGTTTCAATTCCAGTTTTCGGTCAATCCGGGTGACATATATCCACATGGTCAGCGTCTCCGCGATACGGGAGATCACCGTTGCGACTGCCGCGCCGGCAATTCCCATCGCCGGAAACCCGAATTTGCCAAAAATCAGGATGTAGTTCAAACTGACGTTGACGATCAGTGAGATCAGCGATACCCCCATTCCAATGCGGGCAACCTCGACGCTGCGCATCGACGCGATCAGTGCCTGTGTGATGCAGAAAAAGAGATAGGAAAAACAGACAATCCGCAGATACAAAGCGCCGTCCGCGATTACACCCGCGTCGTCGGTAAACAGTGAGATAATCGGCCGCGGCACCATTACGCAGACCGTCGTCAGCAACAACCCGAATCCTATCGAAAAGTGCAGCCCGATCGCGATGATCCGCTTGATGCTCGCAGTATCCCGTTTTCCCCAGTACTGCGCCGCCAGAATCAGGATCGCACCTTCAATGCCGCCAGAAAACATCTGTAAAAAGGTCTGAATCTGGCTCCCCATGTACACTCCTGACACCGCCGCATCTCCCAGCGAACCCACCATCAGGTTGTCGGCAAAGCTAACCGCAAAAGTGATCAGGTTTTGCAGCGCGACGGGTATCGCCAGCGCAATCAGCGACCGGTAAAAACTTCGGTCGCGGGTAATCAATTTCATTGTACAATCCATCCCTTCCGCTGAACATGCTTTTGGCAGTACCCGGTATTCTGCTGCTATCCTGCCCGGAAACCGGCCAATTATACAAAAACAGGCCGGTTTCCTCTCTCGATTATATAAAATCAGACTGTGAAAGTCAATCTTCTTTCATATTTTGCAATGCTTTAGTCAGATATGCAGATCTTTTCTGCAAAATACCGCTATGCCGATGGGATACAGGATAATCGAACCTACCAGCAGGGCCACCATTTTGAGCACTGCATCACTTTCACCCGCCGCCAGTCCATTTGGATCAAAGAGGGTGAAAATCGAAAGATATTTCAGTCCTTCAGCGCTGCTGCCGACATTTGCAATCATTTGGAACAGATACATCAGCGCCGGTATTCCCCCGCCAAACAGCGCGCTGTACCGGCTTTCGGAAAAGATGCAGGAAGCACAAAAACAGATTCCTCCGATTAGAAAATGAAGCAGCAACAGACCAGTATTGAGCTGCAACAGTTCAGACAGATTCAGTTCACCCGGAAAAAGCATCTGTGCAGTAACCGCCTCCAATACAGTGGTGTAAATGGTAAGCAGCAAAATCCCGCTGAGCAGCACCAGCATCTGCGTTGTCGCTATTGCCCGGCGCTTTACAGGTGCAGCAGCCAGATACACCATTGAGCCCTGGTCAATATATCTGGCGACCAGCCCGTTTCCACGCAGAATGCAGAATACCATCGGAAATACCAACAGGATAAGCCCGTAAAGATACGAAATCATAAAGCCCAGCAGATCTGCCGCCCCCGGGGTCATGCCGACCGCTGCCATAAGCTCAGGCATTGCTTTGGTAAAGCTGTCCAGCATTTCCACCGTCTCCGGCTCATACATCCAAATGATGCAGGTCACATACAATGTCATGATCGCACCAAAAATGAGCAGAAGTTTTACGCTTATTTTCATTTCCCGTCGGAACAATGCCCCGTTAATCATGCTGCTCACCCCCATAATAGTGCATGAAAATATCTTCCAGACTCAGCCTGGCCGACACAGTGACCGACCGGCCCTGCTGCCTGCCGTCAAAATCCTTCGCAAAGGCGCTCGCTGCTTCCTCTGTTTCCAGGCTGACGGTATAACTGCGCAGATGCCGCGTCCGCAGCGCTTCAACCGTATCCACGGCAACCAGTTCACCCCGACGAATCATTCCGATCCGGTCACAGGTCCGTTCTACCTCCTCAAACATGTGGCTGGACAAAAAGATGGTTTTTCCCCGCTCTTTTTCCTGCTGTACCAGTTCGACAAACCGACTCTGCATCAAGGGGTCCAGTCCGCTGGTCGGTTCATCCAGAATCAATACCTGCGGATCGTGCATAAATGCAGCAGTAATCGCCAGTTTCTGTTTTGTACCTTTACTCATTTTTC
>DVLN01000095.1 GCA_018715465.1 Candidatus Faecivivens stercorigallinarum
TATCACATCACAGCCGGAAAGTCTTGGCACTGTAGGCTTTTTTCATTGTTCAGCAGACATTAGCTATTACAGCCTAAAAACAGCCAGCAGGATGATAGCCAGTCTGCTGGCCGCTGTCAGTTTTCCGACTGCTCTTTTGCAGAAATCAGTTTTTTGAGAATGCGGAGAAAATGCTGTGCATCTTCTTCTCCCAGTGTTTCCAGCATCTGGATGATATGGCCGCGGACAAAGTCCATGTCCTTCTGTGCGGCAGATTCGCCAGCTTTTGTCAGCGTGATCAGCGTCCTTCTGCGGTCCTGATCGTCCGGGCGGCGGCGAATCATCTCTCTTTCTTCCAGTCCCCGCAGCATCTTGGCGACATATGCGGTCGAAGCATTCATTACCTGTGCCAGATCGCCTGGCTGGACACATCCTCTCTGGTAGATGTAAACCAGTGCGAAGTGTTCGCCATGGGTAGCGTTGCTGAGCGGCCGGGTCTGCTGACCGAATCGGAGTTTGGAGACCATATGAAACATTTCATCCGCTATTTTTTCGTACTCCACCGGTTCACCCCCTTCAATAGCTGTCTTCATAAGCTAACTTTGTTAGTTAATATTATACCACCGCCGTATCCATCCGTCAACGCCATTCAGGCATGATTTTATGAACATCCTGCAAAATTTTTTTATGTTGTTGGCAGATCGAAGCTTATGACTGCTGAGCTTTTGAGTGGAGATTGAATGTCGGCAAACAGGGAGCGCAGGCACTGCACTGCGCCGCGGCTGAAAAAGGAAAATAGATTATATCGACACGCAAAACGCTCCGCCCGGGTCTACCGGACGGAGCGTTGTTTCATTCATATTTCAGTACATACCGGCCAAATCAATATCTCTTGCGTGCAACATAAGAGGTATGCAGGATATGATGTGCCTTTTCGCTTCCGGGTTCACCGAGGTACTCTTTGTACAGCTCGATGACCGAAGGATTCTGATGAGACTTGCGGATGGTCAGCGCCTCGTCCTCAGCATACAGAGCCTTTGCACGGATTGCGCGGACATCGGTGAAGTTCTTGACAGCAGCCGGGACAAAGGGCTGTCCGCCGCCGTTGACACAGCCGCCGGGGCAGGCCATGACTTCAATAAACTGGTAATCTGCTTCGCCGTTGCGGACAGCGGTCAGCAGCTTCTTGGCATTTGCGAGTCCCGAGCAGATCGCAACCTTGAGGGTTACGCCGCCGACGGTATAGGTTGCTTCCTTGATGCCTTCGGTGCCGCGGACAGCGGAGAAGTCCATCTTTTCAGCAGGGGTATCGGTACCGGTCAGCCAGTCGTTTGCAGTTCTGAGGGCCGCTTCCATAACGCCACCGGTTGCGCCAAAGATGACGCCTGCGCCTGCACCCAGTCCGAGCGGTTCGTCAAACTTTTCATCAGGCAGCAGGTTGAAGTCCAGGCCGGAAGCCTTGATCATCTTAGCCAGCTCTCTGGTGGTCAGTGCGATATCGACGTCGGGAACACCGGCAGCCGATTGATCGTCTCTGCCGACCTCAAACTTCTTCGCGGTACAGGGCATGATCGAAACGACAACCAGGTTCTTGGGGTCAATGCCCATCTTTTCGGCATACCAGGTCTTGGCAACCGCGCCGAACATCTGCTGGGGCGATTTGCAGGTGGACAGGTTGGGGATGAAATCAGGGAAGTAGTGTTCGCAGTATTTGACCCAGCCGGGGCTGCAGGAGGTGATCATCGGCAGTACGCCGCCGTTCTGCATCCGTTCAACCAGCTCGTGCGCTTCTTCCATAATGGTCAGGTCAGCCGCAAAGACGGTATCGAATACCTTCGCAAAACCGATCCGGCGCAGTGCCGCGACCATCTTGCCCTCGACATTGGTGCCCATCGGCAGGCCAAACGCTTCGCCCAGAGCAGCTCTGACAGCGGGCGCGGTCTGGACAATAACGGTCTTTTCGGAGTTGGACAGGGCTGCCCAGACATCGTCGGTCATATCCTTTTCCTGCAGAGCACCGGTCGGACATGCCGCGATGCACTGGCCGCAGGATACACAGGCGACTTCGCCCAGGTCCCGTTCAAACGCCGAACCGATATGGGTCTTGAAACCACGTTCGATCGGGCCGATGACGCCGCAGTCCTGATACTGACGGCAGACGGCGACACAGCGGCGGCAGAGGACACACTTGGAATTGTCGCGGATCATATGCGCGGCAGTCGCGTCGATCTCGTATTCGTTTTTCTCACCCTCGTAGACATGTTCGTCCGAGATGCCGTAGTCGTTGCACAGCTTCTGGAATTCACAGCTGCCGCTTCTGGGGCAGGAGAGGCATTCCTTGTGGTGAACCGACAGCAGCAGTTCGAGGTTTTTCTTGCGGGCGTCCAGCACCTTTTTGGTGTTGGTAAAGACTTCCATCCCCTCGTTTACCGGATAAACGCAGGCGGGCAGCAGGCCCTTGGCGTTTTTGACCTCAACGGTACAGATACGGCAGGCACCGATCTCGTTGATGTCTTTGAGGTAACAGAGGGTGGGGATATTGATACCCAGCTGACGGGCGGCTTCCAGAATGGTGGTGCCGGGCTCGACAGAAACAGGGATGTTGTTGATCTTGAGATTAATCATCTTGGCTGTCCTCCCGATTATTTCTTGCTGATCGCGCCGAATCTGCACTTCTCCATGCAGGCGCCGCACTTGATACACTTGCTGCTGTCGATGACATGAGGCTGCTTGACGGTACCGGAGATCGCATTGACCGGGCAGTTACGTGCACACAGCGTACAGCCTTTGCACTTGTTGGGGTCGATGGTGAACTTCATCAGGTGTTTGCAGACGCCGGCCGGGCAGGTCTTGTCGACGATATGGGCGATGTATTCGTCCTTGAAGTAGCGCAGGGTAGACAGGATCGGGTTGGGAGCCGTCTGTCCGAGACCACACAGCGAGTTGTTCTTGATGTAGTAGCAGAGTTCTTCCAGCTTATCGAGGTCTTCCATCGTAGCCTGGCCGCGGGTGATCTTGTCCAGCATCTCATACAGACGTTTGGTACCGACGCGGCAGGGGGTACATTTACCACAGGACTCGTCGACGGTGAATTCCAGGAAGAATTTCGCGATATCGACCATACAGGTGTCTTCGTCCATGACGATCAGACCGCCCGAACCCATCATCGAACCAATGGCGATCAGGTTGTCATAGTCGATCGGGACGTCGAGATGTTCAGCCGGGATACATCCGCCGGAAGGACCGCCGGTCTGTGCAGCTTTGAACTTCTTGCCGCCAGGGATACCGCCGCCGATCTCTTCGATGATCTCGCGCAGGGTGGTGCCCATCGGGACTTCGACCAGGCCGGTGTTGTTGATCTTGCCGCCCAGCGCAAAGACTTTGGTGCCCTTGCTCTTTTCGGTGCCCATCGAAGCAAACCAGTCAGCGCCCTTGAGGATGATCTGGGGGATGTTGGCGTAGGTCTCAACGTTGTTGAGGATGGTGGGCTTTGCAAACAGACCCTTGACAGCAGGGAAGGGAGGACGGGGTCTCGGCTCGCCGCGGTGGCCTTCAATCGAGGTCATCAGCGCGGTTTCCTCGCCGCATACGAATGCGCCGGCACCCAGGCGCAGGTCGATGTCAAAGTTAAAGCCGGTGCCGAAGATGTCCTTGCCAAGCAGTCCGTATTCTCTCGCCTGATTAATTGCAATCTGCAAACGGTGAACGGCGATCGGGTATTCCGCACGGACATAGATATAGCCCTGAGAAGCGCCGATTGCGTAACCAGCGATGGCCATTGCTTCCAGTACGACATGGGGGTCGCCTTCCAGAACCGAACGGTCCATAAATGCGCCGGGGTCGCCTTCGTCCGCGTTGCAGCAGACATACTTCTGGTCTGCCTGGTTGGCGGCCGCAAAGCTCCATTTCTTGCCGGTCGGGAATCCGGCGCCGCCGCGTCCGCGCAGGCCGGAAGCGAGGATGACGTCGATAACCTGCTGAGGGGTCATTTCGGTCAGAACTTTACCCAGTGCCTGATAGCCGTCAACAGCGATGTATTCTTCGATGTTTTCAGGGTTGATAACACCGCAGTTGCGCAGTGCGACACGGTGCTGTTTTGCGTAGAAGTTGGTCTGATTCAGCGATTTGACGTTGTTGTCTTCCTGAACGGTCTCTTGGTAGAGCAGCCGTTTGACAATACGTCCCTTAAGCAGATGCTCCTGGACGATTTCGTGTACGTCGGAGGGCTTGACTTCCGAGTAGAAGGAACCTTCCGGGTAGATAATCATGATCGGGCCGAGGGCGCACAGGCCAAAACATCCGGTTTTGACGACTTTTACTTCATCCGTCAACCCGGCCTCGGCGATCTCCTTTTCCATTGCGTCGATGATAAGCTGGCTGTTGGAAGAGCTGCAACCAGTGCCTCCACAGACCAGGACATGAGAACGATACATGTAGCTGCCTCCTTATTACAGATTGCCGACGCTGCCGATGGTATATTCATCCACAACTTTTCCGTTGACCAGATGTTCGGTAATGATGCGGTCAACCTTATCGGGGGTCATTTTTACATATGTAGTAACTTTTCCGTCGGGCTGATAGACCTCGACGATGGGTTCATACTGGCACAGGCCGATGCAGCCGGTCTGGGTGACCATGACATTTTCCAGCCCGCGTTTTGCGACCTCTTCGGTGAATGCCGCGAGGACCGGTCTTGCGCCGGCCGCGATGCCGCAGGTCGCCATACCGACGACGACACGGATATTGTCAGGGGAGTTTTCCTTGCGAAGATGCACATTCGCTTTTGCGCGATCACGGATCGCTTTGAGTTCTTCCAGACTCTTCATTCTAAGTCATCCTTTCATGTATTCTGAGCCGTTAGCTCAGCTTCGCCCTCTTCCAGCGTCTCCTTGATAAACTGGACGACTTCGGGGGAGTTGAGCGGGACATCCTCGAGAACGGCTTTCAGTTCCCGGGTGTCCAGTGTAAAACTGTTATCATCCAGCGAACGCTGGTAAACAAAATCCATCTGGGGATTCATACTGATCAGAGAGAGGATGGTCGCGTTCATATCGCCAATCGGCAGCATATCAATATGATCGGTGTGATAACGTGCGGTCGTCACCGTCCCAACCCCCAGCGTCGACTGGATGTCAAAACTGCCGCCGGTTGATTCGGCGCTCAGCTTGAAAAAAGAGATGCCCAGCCCGACTTTGCGGGTGGTGCGGGTGGTGAAAAACGGGTCCATCGCACGGGCTACCTGTTCGGGCGTCATCCCACATCCGTTATCCGCGATGGAGATTTCAAGAAAATGATCGGTACTCCGCTCGGCAACCGTGATCGTAACCAGGGAAGCCTTCGCACGGACCGAGTTCTGCGCGATATCCAGAACGTTTAAGGAGAGTTCCTGCATGGCGGCACAATCCTTTCCTTAATAATGATCAGGCACCAAACTTTGCGAGGATGTCTTCTACATCGTCAGCCGTCAGCTTGCCGAATACTTCGTCGTTGACCATCATGACCGGTGCCAGGCCGCAGGCGCCGACACACCGGCAGGCTTCCAGCGAGAACTTGCCGTCGGGGGTACATTCGCCGCCGCCGATGCCGAGTACCTGCTGCAGTTTATCATAAATCGAACCCGAGCCCTTTACATAGCAGGCAGTGCCCAGACATACTGAAATTTTATACTGTCCTTTGGGGTAAAGCGAAAACTGTGCATAAAAAGTAACGACGCCGTATACTTCTTCAAGCGGGATATCCAGCGCCTCAGCGATCGTGGTCTGAACCTCGATCGGAAGGTATCCGTAGATATCCTGCGCCTGCTGAAGAATCGGCATCAGTGCGCCAGGCTGGTCTTTGTGCGCGGCAATGACCTCTTCCAGCTTTTTCTTTTGTTCCGGGGTATCCTGAAAGAGGATGCCGGCCTTTTTGTTGGACATAAAATAAACCTCCTTGTTGGTTAGCCGTCAAAAATCGTAACCGTAAAGAATGCCGGAACCCGGGTAAGGAGGTCCGGCAGATGAGTAAAGACAGCTCCCGATACAGAACTGCTCATATACTTTTTTATAAGTATATCATGTTTTGCAACAAAATTCTAGTGATGGCTGCATACAACCTTTTCGTTATTTTTTAAACAAATTTGACAAAAAAATTCCATTATCTATGAACCTATTGCATATACCGGCGGACTCATATATAATAGTAAATATTCAAGGGCTGTTTTGGTATATGCAGCCATATGCTTTTATATATGCCATAAATCTGATTTTGGGAGGGACAGCGATGGATGTACGGGACGTAATGCGTGTTCTGGACGCCGAGTTGATCTGCGGTGAGGACAGTCTGGATACTGAGGTGCACGAGGCCTGCGGTTCCGATATGATGAGCGACGTACTGGCCTATGTCAAGGATCAGGCGGTGCTGCTGACCGGCCTGGTCAATATCCAGACGGTGCGGACAGCCGATATGATGGATATGGTCTGTATCGTCTTTGTCCGCGGCAAAAAGCCGGACGAGGATATGATCGCGCTGGCAAAACGCCGGGGAATGGTCCTGCTGCGGACCGACCACCGGATGTTTACCGCCTGCGGGCTGCTGTGGGAGAATGGCCTGCGCGGAGGAAAATCGGTTTGAGCGGACTCAAGTGGACATTTGAAGTCGATGGCAGCGACTTCACCCGTGCCGGAGAGGCCTCTTCCAGCCTGAAAAAGAAACTGCGGGCACTGGGTGTCTCCCCGGACATCATCCGCAGGGTCTCGATCGCTCTGTACGAAGGGGAAATCAATATGGTCATCCATGCCAACGGCGGGACGATTGACGTGGAAATGACCCCAGACCGGATCGACATGGTTTTAAAGGATACCGGCAAGGGCATCCCCGACATCGAACAGGCGATGCAGGCCGGTTGGTCGACTGCGGCGGACGAGGTGCGTTCGTTGGGGTTTGGCGCGGGGATGGGGCTGCCGAACATGAAAAAGAATACGGATGAAATGCGGATAGAATCGACGGTCGGCGTCGGTACGACGGTTTATATGACCATATATCTGTCCTGATGGGCGGTGGCTGCCGCCGTCTGTGCATCCATCCGGGACAGGAGGTTTTTGGCATGCAGGAGTTTTTTCACTCGGTAACGCTCGATCGCGACAAATGTATGGGTTGTATCAACTGCATCAAGCGCTGTCCGACCGAAGCAATCCGGGTGCGTAATAAAAAGGCGTATATCATTGCCGAACGCTGCATCGACTGCGGCGAGTGTATCCGTGTCTGTCCGCACCATGCAAAGCGGGCTACATATGACAGCCTGGATGTTCTGGACAGATATGCCTATACGGTTGCACTTCCCGCGCCTTCCTTTATGGCGCAGTTCAACAATCTGGAAGATATCGACGTGGTGCTCAATGCACTGGTCCGGTTCGGATTTGATGAAGTGTTTGAAGTTGCGAAGGCTGCCGAGATTGTCTCTGCCGCGACCCGGAAGCTGATGGAATCCCAGCGGCTGGAGCGTCCGGTCATCAGTTCGGCCTGCCCTGCGGTCACAAGGCTGATCCGGGTAAGGTTTCCCGGTCTGATCGACCATGTGCTGCCGCTTAACGCCCCGATCGAAGTCGCTGCGAGGATGGCCAAGCGTGGGGCCGCCCAAAAGACCGGCCTGCCGATGGAACAGATCGGTGCGATTTTTATTTCTCCCTGTCCGGCAAAGGTCACCGCGACCAAGATGCCGCTCGGCACCGAAAAGAGCTGGGTCGACGGGGTGATCGCCGTCAAGGACATCTACCCGCGGCTGCTGCCGTTGATGAAGGACGCGGCGGCGGATGAAATTGAGATGCTGTCCGAGACTGGAAAGATCGGCATTTCCTGGGGAAGCAGCGGGGGCGAGTCCTCCGGGCTGATCAACGACAACTATCTTGCGGCCGATGGGATTGAGAATGTGATCCGGGTGCTGGAAGACCTGGAAGATGAAAAATTCCGGGATGTCGATTTTATCGAGCTCAACGCCTGTTCGGGCGGCTGTGTCGGCGGGGTGCTCAACGTCGAGAACCCCTATGTCGCCAAAACCAAGCTGTACCGGATTCGCAAACATCTGCCGGTCAGCCTCAACCATCTCGAGGACGCTGATCTTGCCGACCCGCAGCTGGCGGAAGACCTGAAATGGGATACCCCGCTGGAGTTTGTGCCGGTGCTCAAGCTGGATGAGAATATGTGGCAGGCAATGCAGAAGATGGAACAGGCGGAAGAGATCTGCAACTCACTGGAGGGGCTGGACTGCGGTTCCTGCGGCGCGCCTTCCTGCCGTGCGCTGGCGGAGGATGTTGTCCGCGGGCTGGCGACGGTGGATGACTGTGTCTTCCGTTTGAAATCCAAATATGGATATGTCCCCGCGCCGTTCCGCAGTGAACAGCCAGGGGCTGCCGGACAGTTGGACGGAGAGGAGGAAAAAATGTGACGCCGGTTGAATTTGCGAACAAATACGGCCTTCGGGTGGTCGAACCCGGCTGCGGGGAAGAACGCCAGATCGAGGGGGCTTACTGCGGAGATCTGCTGAGTATGGTGATGGGGCGTGCAAAGGAAAACGACGCCTTTGTCACTGTGATGGCGAATGTCAATACCATTGCGGTTGCGGTGCTGGCAGACGTCGCCTGTGTCATCCTCTGCGAAGGAATCCATTTCGATGAGATGAGCTTGACCCGTGCCAGCCAGCAGGAGGTCTGTGTGCTGGAAAGCGACGAACCGGCCTTCCGGGTCGCCCTTAAGCTCGGAAAGGAGCTGGGGCTTTGCTGATCCCGTATGACCTGCATATCCACTCCTGCCTGTCGCCCTGCGGGGAAGAAGAGATGACCCCCAACAATATTGTCGGGATGGCGCAGCTGCTGGAATTGGGGATGATTGCGGTTGCTGACCACAATACCGCCCGTCAGCTGCCCGCCATTGAGCAGCTGGCCGGTGAAGCGGGGATTCTGCTGGTTCCGGCCATCGAGGTTACGACGGCGGAGGAAGCGCATGTGCTCTCCCTTTTTCCCGATGTCCCGTCGGCACTGGAGATGGGGGAACTGCTGTATGAGGCACTGCCCCCGGTCAAAAACCGCCCGGATATCTTCGGGACCCAGGTGATCATGGACGCGGAGGATACGCCGGTCGGGGAGCTGGACAAGCTGCTGATCAACGCGACCAGGCTGTCGATCGGGGAGGTTTTCCGCGAGGTGCGGGCACTGGGCGGGGTACCGGTCCCGGCCCATGTCGATAAATCCGCCTATTCGGTCATCTCCAGCCTTGGCATGATTCCGCCTGAACTGGAGGCAAGGACGGTCGAAATCAGCCCGCAGGGAATCCAGCGGGGATTTGTGCTGCCCGAGCGGGAGAAATACCGGGTCATCAGCGATTCGGACGCCCACGCGCTGGAAATTATGTCGATGCACAGCCCCTGTACGATGGAGCTGGCGGAATGTTCGGTCGAGGCGGTGCTGGATTATTTGCGCCGCGGGGTGGGATGACCGCCTGCCTGGGCTGCAAGCAGGCTGCAAGATAAAATAAACGGGAACATCTGCGCGATGCTCCCGTTTTTGTTTTGTGCGGATGGAAAACGCTTTTGTCATTTCTGCTGCATCAGATTTTGGACCCTTGGGTCGTCCGGGTACCGCTCTGCGTCGGCGGCAGACTGCCGGCCCCGGCTGATGCGGGAGACCAGCCCGGACAGGGCCAGCAGTGCAATCAGGTTGGGCAGGGCCATCAGACCGTTGAACAGGTCGGACAGGTTCCAGACCAGGTCGACCTTCAGCACCGAACCCACCAGCACGAACAGCGCAACAATACACCCGTATACCGGGACGGCTTTCCGGCCGAACAGGGCGCGGATGTTGACTTCACCAAAGAAATACCAGCCGATGATGGTGGAAAAGGCAAAAAACAGCATGCAGATCGCGACAAAGATGTTGCCGAAGGAACCAAAAGCCTGGTTGAACGCCATCTGTGCCAGCGTGGTTGCCGTCCCGCCGCTGCTCAGCATGCCGGAGGTCAGAATGACCAGCGCGGTCAGCGTCAGGACAATAAAGGTGTCGATGAATACCCCGATCATCGCGATATACCCCTGGTCCTCGGGTTTTTCCACCTTGGCCAGCGCGTGGGCGTGCGGCGTACTGCCCATACCGGCTTCGTTGGAAAACAGCCCTCGCGCAATTCCGTACCGCATCGCCTGCCGGACTGTGACGCCTGCAACACCGCCTGCCATCGCCTGGGGCTGGAAAGCCAGTACAAAGATCTGCTGAAAAGCTGTTCCGACCATCTCGTGGTTGATGGCAATAATGATCAGGCATCCGACAATGTAAAATGCCGCCATCACCGGCACCAGTTTTTCGGTGACCGAAGCCAGACGCTTAATCCCGCCCAGAAAGATGAATCCGGCAATGACCGCAACAACTACCCCGGTTACAAACGGATGGATGCCAAAAGCATTCTTAAAAGCACTCCCGATCGAATTGGACTGTACCATGTTCCCCATAAATCCCAATGCCAGAATCAGCGCAATTGAGAAAAAGGTGCTCAGTATCCTTCCAAACCGCCCCCTGAACGCGGCGCGGATATAATAGATCGGCCCGCCGGTGATCTGGCCGCCCTGGACAGTGCGGAATTTCTGGGCCAGCACCGCTTCACTGTAGATGGTCGCCATCCCGAAAAATGCGCTCACCCACATCCAGAAGATCGCGCCCGGTCCGCCAGAGACCAGAGCGGTCGCGCAGCCGGTGATATTTCCAGTGCCGACCTGTGCGGCAATCGCGGTGGTCAGCGCCTGGAAAGAACTCATCCCCCGATGGTCCGCCTTTTTGCCCTTGAGGCTGAAACCGGAGAACATCTGCCGGATACCCGCCCCGAATTTGCGCAGCTGGATAAAGCGCAGCCGGACGGTAAAGTAGATCCCCGTCCCGCACAGCAGATACAGCAGGATGTTGTCCCAAAAAAAATCTTTGATCAGTTTGACAATATTTGCAGCCTGTTCCATTTGACTTTCTCCTTTGATGTCGTAGTCCAAATCAGTGGCCCGGTATAAAGGAGAAGCCGGGTAACGTCATCCGTCACCCGGCTCTGAAAATGACCATGCAAGCAAAAGCTGTCTGTCCTGCATTTCCGTATCGGCATACAGCTGTTTCTCATGTCCTTTTCCGCTCTGTCCTTTTGCCTGAGAGATTGGCGGGACTCCCGCTTTACACCTTCGGCACCCGGTCAGCCGGGATTCTCCAGAGCCGTGTCCATCCGTTTATATGCTGTCCGGTTAAAAGCCCGGCGGCAGCCTGAACGGATGTTATTTTCCCTGATTCAGTCAATGTACAATAGAATAGCATATCCGCGTATAAAAGTCAAGTGTATTTTAACGAAGGACATAGCAAGCTGTATCTGTTTCTGGTTCGGAACAGGGGAGCGCTCGACAGTCGCTGTAAAGTTTGTATGCCTGCACAAACTTTTTGCCGGATCTTTGTCATATTGTTTCGGTGTATCGAAGGTGGAACGCATAAAACAACGGGCGCACCGGAAAGATGCACCCGTTGGTTGTCTGCTTATGAAAGGTAACTTTGATACAGGCTTTCCGCCCATTCCAGTATGCTGTCATAGGGGACGCCCCCTTCCGGCAGATAGGTGGTTCCATCGGCCGACAGCGAAGAGCTGCCGAACAGGATGACAATTTCCTGGCTGTCCAGTACCTTTTCATGTGGGTTATAACTAAAACGATAAATCCATTCCTCGTCAAACGTCTGGTCTGACGGCTGGATGCGCATATCGGCAATTGCGGTTACAGAGCCGGTATTGTCCACAAAAATCGGTTCTTTATTCTGCTGTGCGGATTCCAGTTTGACAACAGGCGCACTGCGGACCTGTTCCCAGATGTCGTCTGTTTGAACCGCCTGATTGCAGGAAGACAGGGTAAAACTTGCGATGAAAATGAGACACAGGATCATCCAGATTTTCTTCATGATCGTTCTCCTTTTGG
>DVLN01000096.1 GCA_018715465.1 Candidatus Faecivivens stercorigallinarum
GGCCATGGTATCATTAAGATAACATCAACAGGCTGTTGTTGAAATAATGCCTGTTACTACAGAAAGGACGATCTATTATGCAGAATATTCCTGTCGTCAAACTCGGCCTGATTGCAGTCAGCCGTGACTGCTTTATCATCTCTCTTTCCGAACGCCGTCGCGCGGCAATTGCTGTTGCATGCGCAGCTAAGGGGCTCGACGTTTATGAGGCAAAGACCACTGTCGAGAATGAAAACGATATGCTCAAGGCAGTCGATGAAGTAAAAGCAGCGGGATGTAACGCGCTGTGTGTCTTCCTGGGCAACTTCGGCCCGGAAACCCCCGAAACGCTGATCGCACAGCGGTTTGACGGACCTGTCATGTATGCTGCAGCGGCAGAGGAAACCGGCAATGACCTGATCAATGGCCGCGGCGATGCTTACTGCGGTATGCTCAACTGCTCTTATAACCTTGGCATGCGCAAGATCCGTGCACACATCCCCGAATATCCCGTCGGTACCGCTGAGGAAGTCGCCGATATGATCGCGGACTTTATCCCGGTTGCGAGAACGGTACTCGGCCTGTCCGGTCTGAAAATCATCTCCTTCGGCCCCCGTCCCCAGGACTTTTTTGCCTGCAACGCTCCGATCAAGGGCCTGTATGATATCGGTGTCGAGATTGAAGAAAACTCTGAGCTGGACCTGCTGGTCTCCTATAAGGAGCACGCAGGGGATGCCCGTATCCCGGAAGTTGTCGAGGATATGAAGAAGGAAATGGGCGAAGGCCGTTACTATGAAGATCTGATGAACCGGATGGCACAGTTTGAGCTGACTCTGCTCGACTGGGCAGAAGCACACAAGGGCGCCCGTAAATATGTCGCATTTGCTGACAAGTGCTGGCCGGCATTCCCGTCCCAGTTCGGTTTTGAACCCTGCTATGTCAACTCCCGCCTGGTTGCCAGAGGCATTCCGGTTTCCTGTGAGGTAGATATCTACGGTGCACTGTCTGAATACATCGGCCTGTGCGTGACTGGGGACGCCGTCACCCTGCTGGATATCAACAACTCGGTACCGAAGGATCTGTACGACGCAGATATCGCGCCCAAGTTCAGCTACAAGCTGACCGATACCTTCATGGGCTTCCACTGCGGCAATACTCCTGCCTGCAAGATGTGTGCCGACCGTGCGATCAAGTATCAGCTGATCCAGCATCGTCTGTTGGAACCCAAGGACAGCGAACCTGACTTTACCCGTGGTACGCTGGAAGGTGACATCGCCGCAAGCGACATCACCTTCTATCGTCTCCAGTGCGACGCTAAAGGCGTGCTCCGCGCATATATCGCCGAGGGTGAAGTTCTGCCGGTTGCAACCCGTTCCTTCGGCGGCATCGGTATCTTTGCGATCCCTGAGATGGGACGTTTTTACCGTCATGTGCTGATTGAAAAGGGCTATCCGCATCACGGCGCAGTTGCGTTCAGCCACTGCGGCAAAGCGCTCTTCTCGATCCTGCGTTACCTGGGTGTAGAGGATATCGCGTACAACCAGCCCGCCGGCCTGCCTTATAAGACCGAAAATCCTTTTGCTTAATCCAGTGTTCCAAACTGAATAAGACATGAAAACAGGTCTCCTGCTGTAGCTATCTGGCCATGACAGGGGACCTGTTTTGCTGCACAAAAAACGCACGGACCAAAACAGTCCGTGCGTTGAATGATCATGTGGTGATCGAGATAAGCCGGTTACAGAAGGGTGAGGGAAAGCTGACGTGCGATCTTTTCAGCATTTTCCGCAATTGAACCCTTGTCGCAGTTGACAATAAAGTCAGCGTATTTTTCATACAGTGGGACCCGTTCGTCATAGAGCTGCTCGACAGTTTTGTCTTTGGCACCGCAGACGCCACGGGTTGCCAGGTTTCCAAGACGCTCTTTGACATGTTCGCAGGAAAGCTGGATATAGACAACCGCCCCCAGTTCTTTCAGGTGCGCCATCGCCTCAGGATAATAAACGGCACTTCCGCCAGGAGCAACAACCGTCCGGTCGCCGGTAATTCCGCAAAGGACTTCGTTTTCAATCCGATAAAACTCGTCCAGTCCATCATAATCAATAATCTGTTGCAGGCGTTTGCCGGTCTGGTTCTGGATCAGCAGATCACCGTCGATAAATGAATATCCAAGTGTTTTGGCAAGAACGACGCCGATGGTGCTTTTGCCGCATCCCGGCATCCCAATCAAAATGACGTTCATAAGGGGATTCCTTTCTTTTCCTGTCCGGCGGTTTTTGTGGCACAGGTTTACAGGCGTACCTTTGCCCGGCGCAGTACGGTAATTACGGTCGGCAGAATAATCAGCAGAACCGTCGACTCGACCGGGACCTTGCCGATATTGGCAAGCATCCGAACGCCAAAGATTGCGTTAAAGCCCTCACCATACAGCATGGAATACCATAATGTGCCCAAAAGACCGTTGACCACAATGTTGATCAGCAGTTTGGCGGAAACTACCCGTGGCAGCGTCGCTTTGGCCTTATACAGAAACAGGCCGTAAAATACACCGCCCAGCATCGCGTTGAGGGTATACCCAAAGAAGAATGCGCCGGTTGGCCGTACCAGATATTTGACCAGATCACCTACGCCTGTCGCAAACCCACCGGCAACAGGTCCGTAAAAACATCCCAGCATCGCCGAGATAATTGACCCGACACCAATCTTGATCGGACCAACATAAAAGGAGAACTGGTCGACGATAACCCCAAGCGCCAGCATCAGTGCCATTCCGCACAGCGAACGGACATTCCACAGTTCAGCCGACGAGGCGCGCAGGTTATCCGGCAGACCGGTGAAGACTTTGGGATAGTCAGTGAAAACCGCGACGGTTTTCCGCCGGATAAAATGAAAAATACCACGAACAGACATAAGCAGCTTCCTCCTTCCATAAATTTGCTTCAATGAAATTTGGGGGTGGAGGGCAAAAGCTGCCTGCCTCAAAATTCATTGCAGCGGGATGCGGAGGGTAAACCACAAGCGTTTGTTTTCACCGCTTTTCGTCCTGCCGACAACTCCCCGTTCCGCAGGCACTTTGCGCTTACCATCCTACTCTGCATATGACACTATCATTATAAAACCTTTTTGAATCCCCTGCAATAGCTTTCGGTAAATTCGGGTTTACAACCATAATTCATAAAACGTTATCATGATTTCTGTTCATATTAGCCTATATCTCTTTCCTTTCCAAGCTCGAACCAATGACAACAGAATCGAAACAGCGGCTTTGAGTTGTCTAAAATTGTATATATATGCAGAAAAATACCGGCCGGATTCTATAAAAATCCGACCGGTTCAATTATAATCTGTCACGTCCGGTAATTACACAGGCGATCTCGCCTGCCAGCTCGCAGCATCGGGCACAGTCGGCAGCAACGTTGGGAAATACCGTTCCTGGTTCGTAGCATTCATCTACCATCCGCTGGAAATATCCGTCAGTCAGCACCATCTGCTGTTCTTCTGCCTGTTCTTCCAGTTGCTGCAACAACCGCAGTTGGTCAAAACAACGCCCTTCGTAGATGGACAACGCCTTGTCCAGCAGCTGCAAGGTTATCTGAAAGTACTGCTGCAGTTCCTTTCCACCTTCTGCTGACAACTTTTTTCCGCCCAGCTGTTCAGCCGATGCGACGACATCCCCCGCATACAGCCCAATCCGGCGAATCTGCGCAGTGACCCATAAAAGCTCGGCAATCTGCCGCAGTTCCTTGCTGGTCAGATCAAGTAAGCGCAGCTGCTCCAACCGGTCGACCAGCTGAACAGAAGCCACAGAAAAGTCGTTTTGCTGCTGACGGATCTGTTCCAGCAGAGCGGTCTCCTCCGAAAAAAGGACTCGGCCCGCCAGTGCAAATACCTGATAAGCTCTGCGTCCCAGACTGACAACTTCTTTGAGACCGAGAGCGAGCGCATCGGAAGCCGCCAGATTTTCCCAGCCAGCATCGGAGACAGGTTTTGTCACCTTTTCAGATGAAAAGAAAAAACGTTTGCCGGTATGCCGTAAGAAGCCTGAAAAATCCAAGCGAATCCCTCCTGTGCCAGTAGTCGGCTGATAGGCTGCCGCATATTTCCACAAATCTTACCTTTATTTTATCGGATTTTGACCGTATTGTCAATGATGGCGTCAGGCAGTTGTTGTTTCTTCTGCTTTAGCGGGCGGCAGACGTTTTTCCCACTCGCCCCGGTAAAAGGCCACCCCGGAGACAATTCCACCCAAAACCCATCCGATCGGAGCTGCAAACCAGATGCCGACCGGTCCGAGCACTCTTGAAAGCAATACCGAGATCAGGATTTTGGACAACAGTTCAACCACCGAAGAAAAAATGGTGACATTGACCTGTCCCAGTCCGCGCAGTGCCGAATTGAACAGCCAGATCAACCCAAGCGCCGGGTAAAAACAGGCTTCAATCCGAATCAGCCAGCCGCTAATTGACAGGATCTCTGTTTCGGTTCCATCGACAAACAGCATCGAGACATATCTGCCGAACAGCAGCATCAGCACCGTCGCAATAACCGACAGGATGATGACCAGCCGCGTTGCCTTGCTGATCCCAGAATAGATCCTATCCCGGTACCCTGCGCCAAAATTCTGACCGGCGTAGACGGAAAATGACATCGCAAACTGGTTGAACAGCAGGACCGCGATATTTTCCACCTTGCTCCCGACTGTATAGGCCGCGACAACCGACGAACCGAACGAGTTGATGACGCTGGTGATGACCAGCATTCCGACTGACAACAGGCAGCTGGTCAACCCCATCGGAAGCCCGTATCGCAGATAATCGCCCATGATCTTTTTGTCCAGCACCATTTCCTGCCGTCCAAACCGCAGCATTGCGTATTTTCGCCGCATATACACAAAAGACAGCAGGGCGGCAATTCCCTGGGAAATGATGGTCGCCCAGGCTACCCCTGCAACCGCCATCTCCAGCGCCAATACAAAGAACAGGTCCAGCAAAATATTTAAAAAGGAACACAGAATCAAAAAGTACAGCGGTGTTTTGGAATCTCCAATCGCCTTGAGCACCGATGCAACCGCGTTGTACCCAACCTGTACAATGATCAGACCGCAGGTGATTTGAATATAGGTGACCGAGCCGTCGATGATGTCTTCCGGTGTTCCAAGCAGTTTCATCAGCGGTTCTGCTCCTGCAAAGGCGATCAGTCCGATGGCTGCCCCGAAAAAGAAGGTCAGCAGCAGTGCATTTGCCGAAGCCCTGCGCACTTTTTGCTGTTCGCCCGCGCCGATCAGCTGGGAGACAACGATGGATATGCCGCCGGTGATCCCGGTCGACAGAAACAGAAAACATCCGGTCGTCGAACTGGTCGCTCCAATTGAAGCCAGCGCACTTGCGCCGACGAATCTTCCCAGTATAATCGTGTCGACCATGTTGTACATCAGCTGGAAAATGCCGCCGATCATCATGGGGACGGCAAAACGGACCAGAAGTGTTGTTGGGTTGCCGCGGGTCATATCACCGGCAGCGGTAGTACCTGCCATATTGTCGCATCCTTTCTGAAGGGGAACCGGCCTGGAAAAGGCTATCAACCCCATTTTATCTCCAGCATACCATCTTTTGACGGTTTCCGGTAGGACATATGGCACACAACACAATTATTTCCCGTCAAAAATCTTCCCATCCCTGCTTTCCCTCCCATGATCTTTCAGAGAACCGTCCTTTGCCGCCCGATTCGCCGGGAACCTGCACCGGCAGTCCGACCGGTTTTGCACCGGTACTGTGATAGGATGAAGAAAACGACAGCAATACACAGCGCGCCGGATGGAATACCGCCCGGCGCAGGAAAGGAATGGTCAACGATGTTAAAAGTGGGGCTTGCCGAAACGGCAAAGGGGTGGAAACAGCTTTGGAACCGCACCCGGGAAGGACGTGAACTGCGGGCGGTTCTGATCTCGTTCCCGGCGGGATTGCTGGCAGCGATGCTGACACTGCCGGGGGGGATGCGGCCGTTGGGAATGGCGCTTCCGATGGCACTGCCGGGAAGTTGTGCGCTGGCGTCGCTGGCGGGGGCGGTGATCGGCTACAGTATACATGGCGTGTTTGCCGACAACCTAAGCTGCCTGGCGGTGCTGGCCTGTACACTGGGGGTCAAGCTGCTGACCGACGGAATTCCCCGTCTGCGCAGCAGCCCGATCTTTCTGTCCGCCTGCGCAATCCTGCTGGGCGGGCTGGTTGCGGGGATTCGGTGTACGCTGGTTTCAGCGGCGACAGGAGAATGGATTTTCGGGATGGCGGAAGCGGTGCTGACAGGTGGGGCAACCTATTTTGCCTTTTTTGGCTCACGGTTTTTATTGTCAGGGCGGCGGCTGAGTGAAGCGGGGATGATTCAGCGGACCAGTATCCTGTTGCTGGCACTGGCGGCTCTGATGGGATTGACCGGGATGGAACTGTACATTTTTTCTCCCGGGAGGATTATTGCCTGTATTGCAATCCTGCTGGCTGGTGAGCGGCGCAGTGCACAGAGTGCCGCCGAGACCGGCATCTGCTGTACGGCAGCGATGGCGTTTGCGGTGCCGGCCAATATGCTGACCGGCGGGATTTATACTGCCTGCGGTTACTGGGCAGGTTTGTTCGCAGGGCTTGGCAGGATACGCCAGACGATGTTTTTTGCAGGTGCGGCGCTCGCAGCGTCGATGGTGACAGGCTTTTCGACTGCGTCGCTGCTGTGGATGCTGGATCTGCTGGTCGGGTGCGGAATCTTCCTGCTGCTGCCGGACAGGCTCCGTCAGAAGGTACCGGCTGTCCGCCGGGGACGTCCGATTGCCTTTGCCGACGCAGGCAGAACGGCCGCGCGGCTGCGGTTCAGTGCCGGGACACTGCTTGACCTGGAAAAAACTGTCGAGGCGGTTTCGGAAAAGCTGTACAATACCGGCGTCTGCTCGATCGACAATGTATATACCGGCGCTTCGGATAAGGTTTGCCGCAAATGCGGGCTCAAGCTGTTTTGCTGGGACACTGCGTGCAGCCAGACCAACGACGCTTTTGCTAAACTGACCCCGATTTTAAAAGCAAAGGGCGGCGTCACGCCCGACGACCTGCCGTCCTATTTTCTTGAGCGTTGTCCCAAGACCGCCGATCTGACGGCCGCCATCAACAATCTGTATGCCCAGTTTATCTCCCGTGAAGCTGCCCGCCGCAAGGTCGCCCAGGCAAAACAGGTCGCTGCCGAACAGTTTGAGGGGCTTTCGGATATGCTGGCCGAGTTTTCAGGTGAGCTGCGGGAGATTGCGTCGATTGATACCGACACATCCGACCGGATCGCGGCAATGCTGCGGGAGATGGGGGAGGAACCGGAGGAAGTCTATTGTATCATCGACCGGTACGACCGGATGCGGATTGAAATTTATACCGAAAAGCTGCTGCGCCCTGAAAGCAGTTTCCTCTGCGGTGAACTGGGCAGCCTCACCCAGCGTCCGCTGGACGGGCCGAGTGTCGTCTCATCCGATGATACTACCCGTACCACCTTTTATGAACAGGCACGGCTCAAGGTCGAATATGGCAGCACCCAGATCTGCGCACGGGATGGCCGGATTTCAGGTGACTGCTGCGACACCTTCTCGGACGGCAAAGGATTTTTCCATCTGATTTTGAGCGATGGGATGGGGACCGGCGGACGGGCGGCTGTCGATTCAATTATGACCGTCAGCTTTGTCCTGCGGCTGATCAAAGCGGGGTTTGGATTTGACGCGGCACTCAAGCTGATCAACTCATCGCTTCTGATCCGGACCGGTGAAGAAACGCTGGCCACACTGGACATCGGCTGTATCGACCTGTATACCGGCAAAATGGAATTTTTAAAGGCAGGGGCGGTTTCCTCGTTCCTCTGTCGGGAGGGCAAGGTCGCTGAAATTAGCGGCAGCTCCCTGCCGGCGGGAATCCTGCAGGGAATTCACTATGAGCGCAGGTCGGTTCGGCTGCGGGAAGGAGACCTGATCGTGATGATGAGCGACGGTGCGCTGTCGATTGCACCCGACTGGCTGAAAGAAGAGCTGGCGCTGGCGGCCGGGGAGCCGGTGGACAAGATCGCCCAGCGGCTGGCCAACCTCTCCAAACGCAATGAACGCGGCAGAGGGGATGATATCACCGTCATGGCGGCAAGAATTGTCCGGGCCTGACAGATGATTGTCAGATGGATAGGTAAAATTTTAGGATGTGAGCCGGTTCCATAAATTGGGGGCCGGCTCTTTTTGTATGTCACAGAGGAACATTTTCCGTCAATGTGCACGAACACAAGAGTAAATATTTTTCGGTTCGGAGACTGGATTTTTTGTGACCGGCATGCTATCATGAAAGAAACGATCCGTATTGTGACAAAAGGAAAGGTGTATTCCATTATGAACTTTCATGAACAGGCAGTTGAACTGGTCAAAAAAATGACGCTTGACGAAAAAATCAGCCAGCTGCGGTATGACGCACCGGCAATCGAGAAGCTGCATATCCCCGCCTATAACTGGTGGAATGAGGGACTGCACGGCGTCGCCCGTTCCGGGACGGCGACTGTTTTCCCACAGGCAATCGGGATGGCGGCATCGTTCGACCCCGATCTGCTGTGGTGCGTTGCCGATGCGATTTCGACCGAAGCGCGGGCAAAATACAATGGATATAAACAGTTTGGTTCGACCGGTATCTATCAGGGGCTGACCTACTGGAGCCCGAATATCAATATCTTCCGGGATCCTCGCTGGGGGCGCGGACATGAGACCTACGGCGAAGACCCCTATCTGACCGGTGTGATGGGATGTGCATTTATCGAAGGTTTGCAGGGGGATGACCCGACCTACCGCAAGCTGGACGCGACCATCAAGCATTTTGCCGTCCATTCCGGCCCGGAATCCACCCGCCATGAAGCAAATGTTGAGATTGACCGGGAGACGATGGACGATACCTACCTCTGGGCATTTCGTCACTGCATTGAGCATGCCGACCCGTCGGCTGTGATGGGGGCATATAACCGGATCAACGGGGAGCCTTGCTGCGGAAGTGAAACGCTGCTGAAAAAGATTTTGCGGGACGAATGGGATTACCGCGGCTATGTCGTTTCCGACTGCGGCGCGATCAACGATATCAATGAGAACCATCACGTCACCTTTACCCAGGCAGAAAGCGCTGCACTGGCTGTCAACAACGGCTGTATCCTCAACTGCGGCGCCGCTTTTCGTTCGCTTGGACAGGCTGTCGAAGAGGGGTTGATCACCGAAGAGACGATCACCAACGCCTGTGTCAAGCTGTTTGAAGCGCGTTTCCGGCTGGGCATGTTTGCGGATGACTGCCCGTTTGATAAAATCGGCATGGATGTGATCGAATGCGACGCTCACCGTACGATCAACCGCCGGATGGCGGAGGAATCGGTCGTGCTGCTGAAAAACGACGGCATCCTGCCGCTGAAAAAGGAAATCAAGAAGCTGGCGGTAATCGGTCCCAACGCCGACGATGTCAGCGTGCTGCTGGGCAACTACAATGGCTATCCTTCCCGTTATTCTACCTTCCTGAGAGGATTGCAGGATGCGTTTGACGGCGAGATCATCTATTCCAAAGGATGCCATCCATTTATCGACGTAGTCGCCAACCCCTGGATGGAAGACCTGACCCGTGAGGCGGTTCTGGCGGCCAAACGTGCTGACGCGGTGGTCATGTTCCTTGGGCTGAACCCGTCGATGGAAGGGGAAGAGGGGGACGCCTTCAACGGCGCCAACGCCGGCGACAAGGTCGACCTCCAGCTGCCGCTCTCACAGAAACGGCTGTGGAAGGCGGTACGCGGCACTGGTAAACCGATCATCTTTGTCAATGTATCCGGTTCGGCGGTTGATCTGCGTGATCAGAACAAGTATGCGTCTGCTCTGATTCAGTGTTTCTATCCTGGCGCGGAAGGCGGCGCGGCTCTGGCAGATATCCTGCTGGGCAAAGTCAATCCGTCCGGCAAACTGCCGGTGACCTTCTACTGGAGCGAGGAGAGCCTGCCGCCGTTTGAAGATTACCGGATGGAAGGGCGGACCTACCGGTATTTGCGGGAAAAACCGCTGTTCCCGTTTGGGTTTGGCCTGTCCTATACGACTTTTGAAGCCGGAGAGGTCAGACGCGGGATGGAAAATGAGATCACTGTCACCGTCCGCAATACTGGAGACAGAGACGGAATGTGCACCCTGCTGTGCTATCTGCGCAGTGACGGCCGGCCGGAGCTGAACCGTCAGCTGGCAGCTTTTCGGAAGACCTTCCTGAAAAAGGGTGAAGAAAAGCAGCTGCATCTGGATCTCTGCCCGGAGATTCTGGAACGGTTCCCGGATCCGGACGCGGTTGAGATTCTGGTGGAAGTTTAACGATTTTACTGAAATAATATCCAGCGTTTACCTGTTTTTTACAGAATGATTCGATAAAAAGTGCTGAAAATTACAGTTTTCAGCACTTTTTTGCATTTTTCCGCTTGCCAAATTTCCAAAAAAGGAACAAAATAGATAACATGTGCTCCCGCGCATCTACCGCTCGGGAGATGGTTGACAAACGGAAGGAAGGATATTTTATGTCAGAAAGTATGACGGTCAAACGCCCACTCTTTGACCGCAAATCCCTGACGGCACTGATTTTGCCGCTGGTGGTCGAACAGTTTCTCGCAATGGCCATCGGTGCAGCTGATACCGTCATGGTTTCCAGCTGCGGCGAGGCGGCGGTCAGCGGTATTTCACTGGTCGATTCGATCAATGTCCTGTTGATTCAGGTGTTTTCTGCGCTGGCGACCGGCGGTGCTGTCGTTGCTGCCCAGTTTCTGGGAATGGGCAAAAGGGAAGACGCGAAAGATTCGGCACGTCATTTGATCTTTGTTGTGCTAGTGGTTTCGCTGGTCATCACCTTTTTCTCACTGCTGACCCGCGGGCCGCTGCTGCGGGCGATCTTTGGTTCGATTGACGATGAGGTTATGGCCAATGCGCAGATCTATTTCCTGCTTTCGGCGATATCCTATCCCTTCCTTGCACTGTATAACGGCGGCGCGGCGCTGTTCCGCTCGATGGGCAACTCCAAAATCTCGATGCTGACCTCGTTTGTCATGAACGGGCTGAACATTGTCGGCAACGCAATCCTGATCTACGGAGCGGGAATGGCGGTTGCCGGTGCTGCGACTGCGACGCTGGTCTCGAGAGTGCTGGGTGCGGTTTACATGCTCTGGCTGCTGGAGCATCCCGACAATCCGCTGAGCATCCGTGGTATGCTCAAATTCCGCCCTCAGTGGAAGATGATCCGCCCGATTTTGCTGATCGGTATTCCAAATGGTATTGAAAACGGCCTGTTTCAGGTCGGTAAAATCCTGGTCGCAAGCCTGATTTCTTCGTTTGGCACCTATGCGATCACCGCAAACGCTGTCGCCAATACGCTGGCCGGTTTGGAATGTGTTCCCTCCACCGCGATTGGCCTGGCGATGATTACAGTTGTCGGACAGTGCATTGGCGCGGGGGATGACCGCCAGACGGCGCGGTATGTCAAACTGATGATGCTGATTTCCTACGGTGCAATGCTGGCCTGCAATCTGCTGATGATTGCACTTGCTTTGCCGCTGATCGGATTTTACAATACAACCGAACAGACAGCTAAGATTGCCTGGCAGCTGGTCTTCATCCATTCGGCGATGGGCATTATCTTCTGGCCTGCTTCGTTTACGCTTCCCAATGCACTGCGTGCGGCAGGAGATGCCCGTTTTACGATGATTGTTTCGATGGTCTCGATGTGGGCCTGTCGTATCGGTCTGTCCTTCCTGCTCGGTCTTACCTTCCATCTGGGGGTACAGGGCGTCTGGCTGGCAATGACCATCGACTGGATCTTCCGGGCAGCGCTGTTTATCTGGCGTTTTATCAAAGGCGGCTGGAAAGGGAAAAAGGTCGTCTGATCTGTTTAAAAATGCAGAGTTGCTGGTCCCCGGTGGTGAAAACTGCCGGGGAATTTTTTCTTGCTATTCTGCCGCAAACATGGTATAGTATTGATATGTATGCAAAAATCTTTTGGCCTTTACCTCGGAAAAGGAGAATATATTGATGAAGCTCAAACGATTGGCCGCCGCGTTTGTGGCGGGGATGATGGCGATGCTTACCCTGGCCGGGTGCAGTACCGTTACTCTGGAAGGGGACGACCAGCCCGCTGTTCAGAGCGAGGAGGTCTGCCGGGTCGGTGTTTATTCCGCGATCTGTGGCGACTATCTCTTTACTTCAGCATGGGGCGACTGCGGCGGTGACCGTGATCTGCGCAGTCTGCTGCATGGAGCGGAGAATGTCACGGTTGTGACCGAGAATACCTATGCAGCAAATGCTTCGGTTATCAGTTCAGTTTCGATCACCGAAGGAGATACCGGTTCCCGGACCTATACTTATAATCTTGTCAGCGGACTTTGTTTCAGCGACGGTAGCCCGCTGACCGCAAAAGATTATGTCTTTTCAGTTTTGCTGCAAAGCAGCCCCGCGTTTGGGCGGATTTCGGGTGACAATACCGCCTATGCACAGCTTGAAGGGTACGAGGCGTATGCTACGGGTGAAAGCCAGTACTTTTCCGGCGTCCGGATGCTGTCGGACAGCAGCTTTTCTTTGACCATCGACGAGGACTATCTTCCCGATTATCAGGAGATGATGCTGACGCAGGTGTACCCGGTGCCGATGGCGGTCATTCTTCCGGGTGGAGAACTGACCGATGATGGGAAAGGCGCGTCGGTGAGCGGGATGACCGATGAAGCACTCGCGGCTACGCTGGAAGGCGCAACCGGTTATCGCCGGATGCCGATGGTGACAGCCGGACCGTATATGCTGGAGTCGGTGGAAGACGGGGTGTATACCCTGGCTGTCAATCCTTATTATGCAGGCGGTTATTATAAGCGTCAGCCGTCCATCAGCCGGATGAGCGTTGAGACCGCCGATCTTACAGATGGCGGAGAATATGATCTGATTGTCGGGATTACCGGACGGACAGGCATTCAGGCCGCCAATAAGCTGTTGGGCGCGGACCAGATGGCGACTGCCTATTATTACGACAGCCTGACAGTCAGCAGCCTCGGCTTTGATGACAGTGTCTCCACTGAAGTCAGACAGGCGTTGTCTGCAATGCTGGATACCCAGCAGGCGGCCGACCTGCTGGCAGGCAATTGGGGACAAGGAGCTGTCGGCAATATCCCGCTTGCTTCGTCTTATTATCAGAGCTGTTATGCGACAATGAGTGCATCGAATACCGTCAGCGTGGATGCAGCCCAGCTGTTGCAGGAGGTTGGCGGCGGAGAACCGGTGGAACTGACCTACGGGTATGATCCGGCAGATGAGGAAGCAGTTACGGTTTTGCATCTGCTGCAGAGGGCCGCGGAAGAGCAGCCGCTGCTCGCCATTGTCCCGGTCGAAAATGGGGAAGGGACCGATCTCTGGTATCAGAAGATTACCTATCCTAAGAACTGGGGTGCCTGGCAGGGACTGAGAGGAACCTCTCTCGAGCAGCAAGCTGCCGCGCTGCGCAGGACAGGTTATAACGCCAATTCGACCCGTTATATTGAAAAGCTGGCGGCGTTTGAAATGGAATATCTGAGCGTATTGCCCGACCTGCCGCTCGCGGTTTATCGCGGTTGTGACCTGGTCGGAAAACGGCTGATCGGTTACCAGCAGGTGGATGTGTACGACGACTGGACGATCTGGATTCAGTATACCAGGCTGTTTGTCTCGGACGCTTCCGAGTCGGATGAGGCCTGACAGATAATCAAAACAAGACCCGGTATGGTTTGGGTATCAACCATGCCGGGCTTTAGTTTTTGATAAAATTTGCAGAGAATGATAGAAAGACTTGTGAAAATGTGCTACAATAAAAAAATAACCCAATTTTGGAAAGGATGATATATTTTGAGTCAGTGTTTGGAAATGCCACGGATGCAAAAGGATGAAAATGGACGGACTTATCTTTATGTCGACGGAGCACCGTTTGTCGCACTTGCAGGCGAGCTGCATAACTCCAGCTCATCCAGCCTTACTTATATGGACCAGAAGGTCTGGCCTGCCCTGCGGCCGCTGCATATGAATACCGTTATCCTTCCGGTCGCCTGGGAGACGATCCAGCCGGAGGAGGGAAAATTTGACTTTACGCTGGTTGATGGGCTGCTCGCATCTGCCAGAAGGGAAGGAATGCGGCTGATTCTGCTCTGGTTTGGATTGTGGAAAAACGGAATTTCCACCTATGTCCCGGCGTGGGTCAAAAAGGCTTCCAGTGGAGCGGACGCCCGCTTTTTCCGTGTGCGTGACCAGTTTGGAAAGCCGCTCGACTGTATTTCTCCTTTCTGTCAGGAGGCGGTCCGCGCGGATGCCGCCGCCTTTGAGCAGCTGATGCGGCACCTTGCGCAGGCAGACCCGCAACATACTGTCATCGCGGTTCAGGTTGAAAATGAGATCGGCGTTCTGGGCGCCGACCGGGACTTCTCCAAAGCGGCTGAAACTGCGTTTCATAGCCCGGTTCCCGAACAGGTCGCGCAGCAGTATGGTAAAGGCAGCTGGGAAGAGGTGTTTGGCCGGGATGGCGGCGAAATGATGATGGCATGGCAGTATGCGACAGCTGTTGAACAGATCGCGTCGGCCGGAAAAGCGATTTATCCGCTGCCGATGTATGTCAATGCCTGGCTGGAGCAGCACCCTGACCGGGCAGGCAGCTATCCCTGCGGCGGACCGATCGCCAAAGTGATGCAGCTGTGGAAACTGGCAGCTCCGTCCATCGACTGTTACGCGCCGGATATCTACCTCGACAACTTCCGCGGTGTCTGCGATGAATACGCTGTCAGCGGCAATCCTCTGTTTATCCCGGAGGTGCGGGCGACAAAGGATTCGGCGTCGTTTTTGATGTACGCGGTCGGCAAGCACCGTGCGCTGTGCTTTGCTCCGTTTGGGATTGAAGATCTGTTCGGCAGCCGGACAGACCAGCTGGACAGTGGTGTGCTGGCTGCGCTAAATATTGGTGCGGCCGCCTTCAATTCTGACGGTGCGGGGGAACGGCTGGCAGCAGCTTACCAGATGATCGGCGATATGCGGGAGATCATCGACCAAGCGCATCGTGAAGGACGGATTCATGCGTTTTTGGAGTTCCACGACGCGGGAACTACCATTCCTCTTGAACACTATGATGCGCAGATTTCCTATACCGGTGCTTCGGCATCCTTTTTCCGGCCTGCTCAGCAGAATGCCGACCGCGCAGTCGCGGGTGGATTCCTGATCGAACTGCCGGAAGACAGGTTTATCCTGTGCGGCAGCGGTTATTCAGTCCGATTCCTGCCCAAGCCGGGAGAAACGGCTGTTGTCGGGGTACTGAACAAGGAGGAAGGCTGCTATCGTGACGGAAAATGGGTTCCTGGCCGCGTTCTGAATGGGGATGAAGGATACCGGATTATGCTGTCGGATTTTCCGCAGGTCATGCAGATCAGCCTGTTCCGTTACTGCTGAGAAAAGACCGGCTGGACTGCTTGTCAATCCGGCCGGTTTGGCGTATAATAATGTCAAACTGCTTTAAAGCAGAAATATCAGGAGGCATTTATGAATCAGAAATATATCCGAATTGAAACCTCGTCCGGTCCCTGCTGGGCGGAAGAACTGGATGGCAAAGCACTGCTGCTGGACGGTGCGCCTTATCTTGGCGGCAAGAGAACTGGAGAGGGGATTCAGCTTTCCCAGGTCCGGCTGCTGGCACCGTTTGAGGGCAACAAGATGGTCTGCGTCGGCAAGAACTATTTTGATCATATTCAGGAGATGCAGGACGCCTTTGGAGATGCTGTTCCTGAAAAACCGGTGCTGTTCATCAAGCCCTCCACCTGCGTCAATGACCCGGATGGAATGATCCCTTATCCGGCTGTCTCCAACCGGGTGGACTACGAAGGGGAACTGGCTATCGTGATCGGGAAAAAGATGACTCATGTCCCGGAGGAAGAGGCACTTTCCTATGTTTTCGGATATACGGTGGCCAATGACGTGACCGCACGTGATATTCAGAAAAGCGAGGGACAGTGGACCCGCGGCAAGGCTTTTGACCTGTTTGCACCGGTCGGCCCCAGAATTGTGACCGGACTGGACCCGGCTGATCAGACGGTGATCACCCGGCTCAACGGGGTTGAGCGGCAGAGAAGCAATACATCGCTGCTGATTCATACGGTGCCCAGGCTGCTGGCATTTATTACGGAGGCGATCACCCTGCTGCCGGGCGACTTTGTGCTGACCGGAACGCCAGCGGGCGTTGGGGCGATGCAGAAGGGTGATGTAGTCGAAGTGGAGATCCCGGAAATCGGGATTCTGCGCAATACCGTTATCTGACAGCAGGAGGAGAAATATGAGAACCGTATCGGTCAGAGGACTGGAACTTGGGAGCGGCAGACCGAAGATCTGTATTCCTGTCACTGGAAAAAATCACGATGATATTCTCCGACAGGGGCAGATGATTGCACAGCAGAAAGGAATCTGCGCCGATCTGTGTGAATGGCGGATTGATGCATTTGAGTGGGTCAGTGACGATGAAGCACTGAAAGAGACCGGCATGGCACTGCGTCAGCTGCTCAGCGGAATGCCGCTGCTGGTGACCTTCCGTTCAAAGCAGGAAGGCGGTAGTGTGTTCTGTGACCAGGATCGGTACAGCATGCTGATTGAGGATATCTGCAAGGGCGGATACGCTGACCTGCTGGATATTGAGCTGTTCACTGCCGGTGAAGATGTGAAAAGGCTGCTGCATTTGGCGGAGGAATGCGGGGCAAAGACCGTGCTGTCCAGCCATGATTTTGTAAAAACGCCGCCGCGAAAAGAGATCATCTCCCGTCTGGAAAGGATGGAGCAGCTCGGCGCCGATATCTGCAAGGTTGCGGTGATGCCGCATACGCCTGAAGATGTGCTGACCCTGCTCTCGGCGACCGAAGAACGGGCGCGGGTCAGTGGTGTACCGCTGATCACGATGGCGATGGGGCCGCTCGGTGCCGTCAGCCGGGTATGCGGAGAACTGGTGGGCAGCTGCCTGACGTTTGGCACGTTGGGGGCTGCGTCGGCGCCCGGCCAGCTGCCTGCTGAAAAGCTGGCTCAGACGCTGGAAATGCTGCGGCTGCGGCGCGGGGAGAAATGCGGATGAAAAAGATTTTTCCATGGGTTTGTCTGATTGCGATTGTCGCGGTAGTTATTTTATTGGTCGCGATGGGAATAGAAATTCTGCTGCTGGACCAAAACCCGGCCGTCATATCCGGGCTGGCTGTCGGGGTAGCAGTCTGTCTGCTGGTTATCCTCGCTTATGCCTTCTGGCAGGCGATGGGGCAGAAGTGATAAAATGTTGGAGGTAAAAGATGAACTGTGTTGAACAGCTGCCGGAAGGATACGGCGAGCGGGTGAAGATCGACCTGCAAAAGAATAAAAAAGAAGCACTGCTGGTCAACGGACTGGCGCTGCTGCTGCTGTTGGTACTGGGGACTGTCGGTGGGCAGTTTGTTTCGTTTTCCGAACTGATTGGCATGGGCATATATCAGCTCGCAGTCGTAGTCATCGGTGTTTTGATCTATTTGGTGCTGCATGAGCTGACCCATGCTGTGTGTATGAAATATTACGGAGCAAAAAAGGTTAAATTCGGGTATACCGGGCTGTATGCGTATGCCGGATGCGACGCTTACTTCGGAAAGAAAGCGTATATTGTCATTGCACTGGCTCCGGTTGTCGTCTGGGGTGTTGTGCTGCTGGTTCTCAACCTGCTGATGGGGCAGGAATGGTTCTGGGTGATCTGGCTGATTCAGTGCGGCAACCTGTCCGGCGCGGCGGGTGATTTGTATGTAACGGTCAAGCTGTCCAGAATGCCTGGAGATATCCTGATTCAGGACAGCGGCGTTTCGATGACGGTCTATGACAGTTATTCACCACATTGACTGAAGATGGTGGAAAACAAAAAATTGGTGATGGGAAGCGGATACCATGCAAACTGTTGATAACAAAAATCGTCCGTACTATCTGGTGTGCGAGCGGCAGTGGGTTTACCACCTGCTGATCGTTGTCGCTGGATACTTCGGCGCATTTACCTACCTGCTGCGGGGGAATGTCTTCTGCAACGCGCAGACCGGCAACGTGGTACTGATGGGGCTGGCGATAGGAAACGGGGAGTGGCGGTCGGCCGTTTACTACCTGATTCCGATTTCTGCTTATCTGGGCGGAGCGTTTGTCTCCGAGCTGCTGCCCAATCCGGTCAAGCACCATCTGCCGATGCGGTGGGATACCATGCTGATCGGGATTGAGATGCTGACGGTGATTTTGCTGGGGTTCATCCCTGAATCCGCGCCAGTTCAGATTTCCCAGGTGATCATCAATTTTATTGCCTCAATGCAGTACAACACCTTCCGGCAGGCTGAGGGGGTCCCGATGGCGACCACCTTTGCGACCAACCATATCCGGCAGATGGGAATTGGCCTGGCAAAAGAAATCCTGCACCGGCACAGCGAGGATAAAAGCCATCGGATAAAATTGCTGCGGCATTTTCAAATGCTGATCTTTTTTGTACTGGGCGCAGTAGTTGGCACCGTGTTCTGTAACCTTCTGGTGGGCAAAGCGATTTGGGTTACCCTGATTCCTTTGGCAGTTGTCTTTGGTGCGATGCTGCACGCCGATCTGACGACAGAAAAAAATATGGTCGAAAAGAAGCCGGCCGGTCACTGAGCGGATGAATAAACAAAATGCCTGATAGGGAACTTTTTTCGGTTCCACATCAGGCATTTTTTAGTTTTGTATATTATTTTTGCGGGTAAACGACCGGCAGGATAACTGCGGACGGGTAATCCTTTCCGGTATAGACCGTCTGGATGGCGGGGACAACATCTTTGTGCACCGACCAGGGGCCTTCCTTGTTGGGATGGATCGAGTACTGCGGGAAGTCGGAAGAGGTGACATCTACCCGCAGACGGCTGCCCGCCTTAAACATCCATGAGATTTCCCAGGTGTCGATTTCCACTTCGACAATCTGGCCGGGAGTATAGCTCTGACGGTGTTCTGAATGTCCGCGGTAGGCAAGGGTTGTAATCGAACCGCGGATGTTGTAGGTAGTGCCGTTGGGCAGCACTTCCATCACCTTTGCCGCAAAAGCGGTGTCCGGCGCGTCAGAGGAGACGTACAGCCGCACCTTGATGCTGCCGCCCAGCTCGGTATCCTCGGTGAAGACCGGCGACAGGAAGGAAAGAATATCCTTTCTCCAGCTGCAAGGCGGCTGGCGCAGCGAGCCGACCCCGCCCTGGGAGACAAACAGTGATTCCGCCCCAAACGACAGTACCGGGTCGTCCGGGTCATACCGGTAGCTGACCTGTGCGTTGTTTTCAGCGGGGGCATTGCCCAGCCGGTAAGCGTCTTCTTTTTTGGTTCCGGCGGCATCCAGATAAAGGGTCCTGTATTCTGAAACGGGGACCGGGAACTGGTTCCAGCACTCCCACTCGTCTTTGCCGCAGACATAGGTCTGCACTTCAGGCGGCGGGTTTTCCCCATCCAGCAGGATTCGTTTGAACCATGCCATCGGGGACTCAATCGAATCATCCTTCAGGTTGGCGGTGTCCTGCCCGGTCAGCGCACAGCCGTAGCTGTGGTTCCAGGGGCCGAGCTGGAGGGTGGTATGGGCTCTGGATTCAGGCGACAGCGAACGGTAGGTCGCAATCGCGCTGCCCAGATGATGGTCGTACCATCCGTCCCGGATAAAGACCGGAATTTTCATTTCTGAAGGGGTCTCTCGCAGTTTGCGCCAGAGTCCCTGTGACCAGTATTCGCTGTCCCGGTCGGTATTGGTGATCCAGTCGCGGTACCAGTCCAGCCTGATTCCCCACAGCGCCTCGTCCACTTCGACCTGCGGATGGTAGCGGCAGGAGGCGATATAGTCGGCCTCAATCGGGCGGCCGGCGTTGCCCATCGCCCAGCCGGTCAGGATATCCTGACGAAACAGCCCGTCCTGGTAGGCAGATACATGCCGGTCACAGCCGTATACGCCAAGATACATCGTTTTGCATTTGTCCGGGACGGCGTCAGCCATACACCAGCCGGTGTAGGCAAGGTAGGAATCCCCCCAGTAGCCGATGCTTTCGACCTCGTCCATCTGATCCAGCCAGCGCATGGTTGCAAGCCCGTCCGCCCGGTCATAGATATTCGGTTCCCATTCTCCTTCCGAACCGCCTGTTCCGCGGCACCATTGCAGCACGACGCCAAATCCTCTCCGGCAGACCTGTTCCGCCTTGACAACCAGAACCGGCTCCTGATTGGGGTAGCAGCTGCGCAGCAGGATGACAGGGAAACCCTCTTTTCCTTCCGGTTTCCAGTACATCGTCCGCAATTTGACACCGTCGTCCATTGTGACGGTGGTTTCTCCGCTCTGCCCGATTGCACAGACAACCGGGACCGAGCATTCGTCAAACTGTCTTACCAGCTGCTGTTTGTACATTTCCAGCATTTTCTGCATTGCGTCCATTCTGCTCTTCCTTTCTGTCTGCTATGCTCAGACCCGGACGATCGCCGAAACACCCATGCCGCCGCCAACACACAGCGTCGCAAGTCCGGTCCCGCCGCCCCTCTTTTTCAGCTCATGCAGCAGGGTGACGAGGATTCTGGCGCCCGATGCGCCGACCGGATGCCCGAGTGCAATCGCACCACCGTTGACATTGACCTTTTCCATGCAGCGGTCCCATCCGGCGATTTTCGCACTGGCAATCGACTGGGAGGCAAACGCTTCATTTGCTTCGATCAGCGTCAGATCATCCACCGAAATACCGGTTTTTTCCATCAGCTTTTTGGCTGCAACGCCTGCGCCCAGTCCCATGACAGACGGTTCGACACCTGCGCTTGTGCCCGCGACCCAGACCGCCATCGGCTTGAGCCCAAGCTCTTTTGCTTTTTCGGTGCTCATCATGACGACCGCTGCTGCGCCGTCATTGATGCCGGAGGCGTTGGCGGCGGTAACGGTGCCGTCTTTCTGGAAAGCGGGACGGAGTTTGGCGATTGATTCGACCGTTACGCCGTCACGGGGGAACTCATCGGTATCAAAGACGATATCGGCTTTTCTCTGATGGACGGTGACCGGGACGATCTCGTCGGCAAATTTTCCGGCCTTGCGGGCGGCTTCGCATTTCTGCTGGCTCGCTGCGGCGAAAGCGTCCTGTTCCTCACGGGTGATGCCGTATTCCTTTGCGATATTTTCGGCAGTGACACCCATATGGACGTCATAAAATGCGTCCCACAAGGCGTCGTGGACCATCGCGTCGATCATCTTCCCATCGTTCATCCGGTAGCCGAATCGTGCGCCTGGCAGGACGTAGGGGGCAGCCGACATGTTTTCCATGCCGCCTGCAACCACAATCTCTGCTTCGCCCGACTGAATCAGGCTGGCGGCGAGGTTGATGCATTTTAACCCTGAACCGCAGACATTGTTGACAGTAAAGGCGGGGACTTCCTTCGGAACGCCGGCATGGATGGCAGCCTGACGGGCAGGGTTCTGTCCAAGGCCAGCCTGGAGGACACAGCCCATGATGACTTCCGAGACCTGTTCCGGTGCGACGCCGGCGCGGGAGAGGGCTTCCTTGATGACGATGGCGCCCAGCTGCTCGGCCGGGACACCGGTCAGGGTGCCGCCAAACTTGCCGATTGCGGTACGGACGGCGGATACGATTGCAATTTCCATCTTACAGGACCCCTTTCTGCTGCATCTCTTGGATTTCAGCGTCGGAATAACCGATTTCCGACAGGACGTCATGGTTATGCTGGCCAAGGGTGGGGGAGGGAAAACGGATACCGGCTTTGGTATCGCTCAGCTTGACCGGATTGCCGTTGAGGATGACGTCGCCCATGACCGGATGGTCAACATGGATAAACATTTCGCGGTCGTCCCGGATGTGCGGGTCTTCCATGATGTCTGATACATTGTAGATCGGGCCTGCCGGGATACCAGCGCCGAGGATCATGTCGACACATTCCTTGACCGTATGTTTCTTTGCAAAGTTTTCTTCAATGATGGCTTTCAGCTCAAGATTGTTGGCGACACGATTGACATTGCAGTCAAACCGCGGGTCGTTGACCAGTTCCGGCATATGCAGGATGTTGTCGCAGAACTGTTTGTACAGCTTGTCGTTGCCGCAGCCGATGACAAACCATCCGTCGCTCGCCTCATACGAGTCATAGGGCGCAATCGAAGCGTAGGCATTGCCCATCCGCTTGGGGTTTTCATGGCTGACTTCATACCGCTGATAAGCGTTCTCCAGCGATGCGACAACCGAGTCGATCAGCGAAACGTCAACCCGCTGTCCGACACCGGTTACATGCCGCGCCTCGATTGCCGCCAGAATGCCGATCGTCAGATTGAGCCCGCCCAGTACATCGCCGATTGCCGACCCAACACGGGTCGGGCCGTTGCCGGGGTGGCCGGTAACCGACATCAGGCCGCCCATTGCCTGGGAAATGATATCATAGCCGGGGCGCTGGGAATAGCGTCCATAGCTGCCAAATCCAGAGACAGCCGCATAAATCAGCCGGGGATTCAGCTTTTTCAGCTCTTCATATCCAAGTCCCAGCTTGTCCATGACGCCGGGGCGGTAGTTTTCCAGTACGACGTCGGCTTTGGCAGCCAGTTTGCGGAAGACTTCCTTTCCTTCCTCGCTCTTGAGGTTCAAAGTGATACCGCGTTTGTTGCGGTTGAGGTTGCCGTAATAGAGGCTTTCGCCGTTGACATAGGGGCCATAAGCGCGGGCATCGTCGCCGCGGCCGGGAAGCTCGATTTTGATGACGTTGGCGCCGAGATCGGCCAGCATCGCGCCGCAGTAGGGGCCTGCGATGACGCGGGTCAGGTCGAGGATGGTGATGTTTTCAAGGGCGAGATGTTCGGACATGGGATGTTCTCCTTTCGGTTATCAACAAAAGTTATAAAAAAAGAAAACGGGGGAGAATTACCTTCTCCCCCTATACTCGTTACTCCGCGTCGTCGGGGTAATCAATCTTCATGCGTAAAAATGCACTGCCCATCGACTTGCCGAGCGAGTCCAGCCGCAGCGAATGGGTCGCGCCGCCGCCGAGCGCGTGCTTCATGACAAAGTTAAAGCCGTTGAGGGAGGGCACTTCATAACGGGTGACCTCACCCTTGACCATATTCCCGAAGTATTCCTTGACCTTTTCAGGGGTGACCTGTTCCTTGATCAGCTCATAATCTTTCGGGTCCTTGGCGAAAACACAAACATTGCTGGTGTCGCCCTTGTCGCCGGAGCGGCCGTGGGCGATCTGATTCAGATAAATTTTAGCCATCTTAAACCCTCCGTCTTATTTGATTTCCAGAATGTTGGATTTCAGGTGCAGCGCATCCCGCGGGATCAGCGTCGGCCACAGGCCAATGACCTCCTGAATGTGGGCGCGTCCACCGAAGAAGGAAGCACCGGGAGGGCCATTCAGCTGAAGAGGTGCAAATTCGGGAACGATCTTGGCGCACTCTTCTTTGGTCTTGGTGCGGATAGCGATACGCAGGACAACTTCGTTGAGGTCCTTGACTTCTTTGGGGTCGATCTCCGCGACATCGAGATGCAGTGCGTTCAGGCCGATGTAATCAATGCGGATATCTTCATACTGCAAGCCTTTGCGTTTCATCTTCTTCATGATGATCTCTGCTGCATACTGTGCTTTCTCGTATGCGTCCGGCCATGCAAACGACAGCATGCCTGCGACCTTGAAGCCGGCATGGTAGCCGATCGACAGCTTGAGGGTATCCGGGCGCTGTTTGCCTTTTACGTTGCCGACCTTGACGCGGTTTTCACCGTCCTGGGTCAGGGTTGCGTTGGAGATATCGACGACGACGTCGGGGGTGATGTAGTTTGCCGGGTCATGTACCTCATACAGGAACTGTTCCTTGCAGGACTGTTCGCAGATGATTCCGCCGCAGTCGGGAGCTTTGGTGATATGGAAGGAATCAGGGGTGATTTCCGCGATCGGGAAGCCCAGCTCGTCCATTCTCGGGACGTCTCGCCAGCCATAGTCGTAGTTGCCGCCTGCACCCTGGCCGCCGCATTCCAGCAGATGGCCTGCCATGATGCCGCGGGCGAGGTTGTTCCAGTCATCGGGCGCCCAGCCCATCTTGTGCATGCAGGGTGCGAGGAAGAGGGCCGAGTCGGTGGAGCGGCCGGTGATGACGACATTTGCGCCCTGTTCGAGGCAGGCAAGGGTCGGTTCATGACCGAAGTAGACGTTTGCATTAAAGATCTTGTCCTTGATCTCGCCAAAATCGCCGACATCGTCGATGTTCTTAAAATCGACGCCTTCCGCCAGCAGCCGCGGGATATCAGCTGTCAGGTCGTCGCCGGTGACATAGCCGATCTTCAATCCGTGCATGCCTTTTTCTTCTGCAATCTGGCGGATGCCGTCGACACAGCCTTCAATATTCATACCGCCCGCATTGGTCAGGATGCCGATATTTTTACGGAACGCCTCTTCGCCGCAGGCTTTGTACAGCCCCAGAAAATCGCGGGCGAATCCTGCCGCCGGGTTTTTAATCTTCTGTCTTGCCATGATGGAAAGGGTCAGCTCTGCCAGATAGTCGCAGGCCATATAGTCCAGCGGCGCGGTGTGTACCATATGGATGGCCGCATCGTTGGAGTCGCCCCAGAAACCCTGGCCGCCGCCAATGATTACCTTGTCCATGAATCTGCCTCCTTGTCGTGATTGAGTATATATAACCGCCCGAGCGGTTCAGTATAACGATGTACCTATAGTATAGCGTTGTACCAGAATCTTGTCAAGCATTTACCGACGTTTTTTACAGATTTGGCTGTTTTGTGCAATTCATGTCGAATATACTGGCTATTTTTACGCTTCTGAAGACGCAAAAAAACAGGCCCTTCGCCGCAATGCGGCAAAAGGCCTGTCATAAACAATCGAGTTATCTTTCAAAAACCTCTGCGGCTTCTTTCATCAGTTCGGGAATATCCAGTTCCTGCGGACATGCGGACGCGCAGGCACCGCATCCGATACATTCGCTGGCCTTGCCGCCATCCTTGACCGCATCAGTATACTTTTTGTCGGCAACCGGACTGCTGCCAAACATCCGCTGATGGTTGAGTGCGGAGATGACAGCAGGAATTTTAATCTTCATCGGACATCCGTCGACACAGTATTTGCATCCGGTGCAGGGAACGGTCGGATAACTGCGCAGAATGCCGGCGATATCCAGCAGCATTTTGTTCTGCGCCTCATCCAGCGGCTTAAAGTCAGAGAGGGAAGCGAGGTTGTCCTCGACCTGTGCTTCGTCCGACATGCCGGAGAGTACTGTCATAACCTGCGGCAGCGAAGCGGCAAATTTGACTGCCCAACTTGCGATCGAAGCGTTCGGGTCAGCTTTTTTGAGGATGCCGGCAGGCTCATCCGGCAGGGAAGCGAGGCTTCCGCCGCGCACCGGTTCCATTATGACGACCGGCAGATCGTGTTTGGCGACGACATCATACATTTCCTTTGCCTTAACCTTTTCATTTTCCCAGTCAAAGTAGTTGATCTGCAATTGGACAAACTCAACTTCCGGGTGGTCGGTCAGTACCTTGTCCAGCATTTCAGGGGTACCGTGGGAGGAGAAGCCGAAATGACGGATCTTCCCTTCTGCCTTTTTCTGTTTTGCCCAGCTCCAGCAGTCGAATTTGTCGTACATTTCCAGATGTTCGTCAGTCACATTGTGCAGCAGGTAAAAGTCAATATAATCGGTCCCAAGACGGGTGCAGGTTTCCTCAAACAACCGGTCGGCGTCTTCCTTCTTTTCCATCAGCCAGCCGGGCAGCTTGGATGCGAGGGTAAAGGATTCCCGTGGGTGCCGTTCAACCAGTGCCTTGCGGACTGCCACTTCTGAACCGTTGTAAACATAAGCGGTGTCAAAATAGGTAAATCCCTTTGCAAGAAAGTCATCGACCATCTTTCCGGTGCGGACAAGGTCGATCTCACCATCTTCTCCGCGGGGCAGACGCATCATACCAAAGCCAAGTTTGGATTGCGATAAAAGTTTCATATAAATCAACTTCCTTTCAGAATAGAATAAACATCAGTCAATTTCACTCAGGACACTGCCGGCGGTTTTTTCCAGCATTTCCGGCTGGAAGAAACGCCAAATATTTTTTCCGGCACGTTTTGCGGTGTATAGTGCAATGTCTGCCTTGCGCAGAAGTTCAGCATATTCAGTTCCATCCTTTGGCGAGACCGAGATGCCGATG
>DVLN01000097.1 GCA_018715465.1 Candidatus Faecivivens stercorigallinarum
TCAATAAAAAATTTCATGATGACGACTCCTTAAACTGATTTATCTCGTCAAAACGCTCTTGACTGCCTGTTTCCAACCGTCATACCGTTTCTGCCGGACAGCGTCCTCCATCGACGCGGTATAACGGGTCCGCTCTTCTTTCTCATAAACCGACTGATCCCAGACCCCCAGTGCAAAACCGGCTGCGTATGCCGCACCGATCCCGGACAGCTCCTCATTGTGCGGAACCGCAACCGGAATCGACAGCATATCCGACTGAAACTGCATTAGATAACGGTCTTTGGTTGGACCGCCGTCCACCCGCAGTTCAGTGACCGGCATGCCGGACTCCTGCTGCATCAGCAGCACCAGATCGGTGATCTGATAAGCGATGCACTCTTCGGCCGCCTTGACAATCTCCGCTTTGCCGGTACTGCGGGTCATCCCACAGATGCAAGCCTTCGCTTCGCTGTCCCAATAGGGTGCGCCCAACCCGGAAAAGGCGGGAACAAGATAGGTGGTGTCCTCCGGGTTAGCCTGTGCGGCCAGCTCGCCTGACTCTCGGGAGGCGGTCAGCAGTTTGACATCGTCAACCAGCCATTTGATGACCGAACCGGTATAGTTGATGTTGCCTTCCAGCACATAGTTGACCTTGCCGCCCATGCACCATGCCAGTGAAGTGACGATACCGGCATCCGAAAAGATCGGCTTATCGCCTGTATTCATCATAACCGACGAACCGGTTCCAAAGGTTGCCTTGATCATACCGGGAGTCAGACAGCCCTGTCCGAACAGTGCGCCGTGACTGTCGCCAAGCACACCATGAATCGGAATCTTTTTGGGGAGGTATCCGTCCAGATCGGTATAACCATACAGTCCATCCGAATCGGTAACTGTGGGAAGTGTATCCGGGTTTACTCCAAACAGTTTGCAGATATCCGCATCCCAGGACAGGGTTCGGATATTGAAAAGCTGGGTACGGGAAGCGTTCGAGTAATCACATCTGAACTCCGCTCCCCCAGTCATTTTAAAGACCAGCCAGGAATCAATTGTTCCGCAGCAGAGCTTCTTCCCGCTCAAATCCCCCGCATTTTGCAGTACCCACGCGATCTTTGCCGCCGAAAAATAAGGCGATAAACGCAATCCGGTACGTTCACGGATCATCTCGGCATATTCAGAAAGTCCTTCGCAGATCTTTGCACCGCGGGCACACTGCCAGACAATCGCATCATAGACCGGCAGGCCGCTTTCTCTATCCCAGACCAAGGCAGTTTCCCGCTGGTTGCTGATGCCAATGCCGACAATCTCTCCACGATCAATCCCTGTCTTTTCGACGACGGCGCGGACGACTCCTTTGGTATTCTCCCAAATCTCCATCGGGTCATGTGCGACCCAGCCGTTTTCCGAGATCTTCTGGGTATGCGGAAGGTCGCTCCGCCCGATCAGGCGGGCGGATTCATCAAACAGCAACGCCTTGGTTCCCGATGTACTCTGGTCAATGGCAAGAATGTATTTCATCGCGGAATCCATCCTTTCCGATCAGCCCAGCAGCTGCTTTGCCGCCGCGACAATACCGTCGCAGTTGAGATGATAATAATCAAAAACTTCACGGGAAGTGCCAGTGACGACCGGTGCGTCAGGAAGCCCCATGCAGACAACCTTACGGGGGGTATTCGCGGCGATCACCTGGCAGACCATCGAGCCCAGACCACCGATGGTGGTATGCTCTTCAATAACGATGACAGCTTTAGCTGCATTGGCAGCTTTGATGACTGCCTCAGTATCCAGCGGTTTTACGCAGTACATATCCAGTACTCCGGTCGAAATTCCCTCTGCGTTGAGGACTTCTGCCGCTTTGACAGCCGCGTCGACCATCTCGCCGCAGGCAATGATTGCAATATCGCTGCCCTCTCCGAGAACCGTCGCTTTGTCCATCTCAAACGGGCAGTTATCTTCGGTATAAACATCCGGTACAGCGTTGCGGCCGACACGGATATATGCAGGTTCATTGTCCTGATAGAGTGCTTCCATCAGTTTTCTGGTCTGGAAGCGGTCGGACGGCAGATAAACACGCATGCCGGGGATAGAAGCCATATCCGCAATATCTGTTGCCGAATGATGGGTCATTCCCAGCGCGCCATAAGATACGCCGCCCGAAATGCCGATCAGCTTGACATTGGTATGAGAATAGGCACAGTCAACCTTGACCTGTTCCATGCTTCGGGTGGAAAGAAAGCATGCGGGCGATGCAGCATAGGCTTTCTTTCCGCATTTTGCAAGTCCGGCTGCGATCGAAACAAGGCTCTGTTCAGCGATGCCGACTTCGACAAACTGTTCGGTATAGGTATCGGCAAACGGTGCCAGCGAAGCACTGCCGCGGGAGTCGGAACAGAGAACGACAACGTCTTTGTCCTCTTTTGCTTTTTCCATCAGGACTTCACAGATTACCTGTTTATTCGCAATTTTATTCATTTGCGGCGGCCTCCTTTTCTTTCAGCTCTGCCATACCCTGCTGATACTCTTCTTCGGTCGGAACCCGATGATGCCAGCCAGCCTTGTTTTCCATAAAGGATACACCGCAGCCCTTGGTGGTATTGGCAACGATTAGCGTGGGTTTACCCTTGACGGTCTTTGCTTCTTCAAATGCTGCGTCCAGTGCGTCGACATCGTTGCCGTCGACCGAGATTACATGCCAGCCAAAGGTTGCCCAGCGTTCTTCCTGGCTTTCCTGATTCATGACATATTCGGTCGTACCGGAGATCTGAAGACGGTTGCGGTCGATAACTGCGCAGAGGTTGTCCAACTTATAATGTCCGCCGGCCATCGCGCCTTCCCAGACACTGCCTTCTGCCAATTCGCCGTCACCCATCACGACGTAAACCCGGTAATCCCGCTTGTCCATTTTTCCTGCAATCGCCATACCAACTGCAACTGAAAGACCATGTCCGAGTGAACCGGAATTCATTTCAATGCCGTTTACTTTATTATTGGGATGGCCAATATATTTGGAAAGATACTGAGACACCGTCAGAAGATCTTCCCGCGGGAAAAATCCCTTCTGGCAAAGGACTGCATAAAGAGCTTCGACCGAGTGGCCCTTGGAAAGTACAAAGCGGTCATGATCAGGGTCATGGAAGTTTTCGGGGGTAACATTCATCTGCTTGTTGTACAAAACGTTCAGGATATCGGTCACACTGAAGTCGCCGCCGATATGTCCGGTCTTCGCCCGATAGACGATGTCCAGAATATCCTGACGCAGCCGATAGGAATTCGCTTTCAGATTCATATTGACATTTCCTTTCTTGCTCGTCTCAGCTGTTTATTCGCCGCGCAGATAAGCACTGATTTCCTCATCATTGTCATCATACAGATCCGGTTTGATACCGATGTATTTACATGCTCCATACAGCCGTGCGACAACATCGCCATGGATACCTGCACAGTGGTGGATGTACGGACCTTCTACGATCTTTGCTTCCAATTTCTTCCAGTTCTTGACCTCAACCCAGAGGTAGGTTCCCTTGGTATAAGGGCCGTCAATTCCCTTCGCGGTGCCCAGCAGCAGGCTATACTCTCCATTGTCTCCATCAAAACGGCAGAGGGTGACTTCACCGTGCTTACATTCAGCTGCAACAGCACCCGGATGGTCAAATGCCAGCGGGTAGGTCAGCTGGGGTTTCTCTTTGGCCAGAGACAGCGGCCAGGGGCCGCAGTGCTGGAGCAGCTCTGCATTGTCGTTGGTGGGATGGCGAACCGTCCAGTCGGCAAAGAAAACAGGATGCTCGTCCATGCCGGCAGCCTGTACCAGCAGCGAGGTAATGGCGCCGTGTACGTCGGTCTCACATACAACCGGGAAGCCTTCATCAAACAGCAGCGAGTTTGCACAGCAGGGCATGACACCCAGTTCATCCTGGAGCGCATTCCAGCACTGGATGACCGCCGCGTTGCAGCCATACTTTTTCGCCATCGTTTCAATTGCGACCTTCATTGCCGCTACATTATAAAGCTCCTGTTCGGTGACGCGAATATCCATCTTCATCCGCATATAGGCAACACATGCTTCAACCAGTGTCTTTTCCTCTTTAGCCTTATTTACATTCTGTACAAGCTCGGTCATCGGAACAGGCGCCAGCTGGATGTTGAATTTCTCCAACAGCTCCCCTTCGTTGCACATTGTGCTCCAGAAGTCAAACGGACGGGTGGAAATCTGCAAAATACGGGTGTGACGGAAAGTACGTACAATGTTGCAGACCGCCAGGAAGTCTTTGACGCCGCGTTCAAATTCCGGGTCAGTCAGATTGCAGTTGGTCATGTAAGTAAACGGAATGCGGAAACGGCGCAGAACTTTACCGGTTGCAAACAGTCCGCACTGGGAATCCCGCAGCCGGACACCATTTTCATCCGGGCACTCATCTCTTGGACCCCACAGCAGGACCGGCAGTCCCATCTCTTTCGCCAGCCGGGCGACTTCATACTCGGTACCAAAGTTGCCGTGCGGGAAAAAGAGCCCGTCCACCTTTTCCGCTTTGAATTTGGCTGCGATCGCGGGCAGATCGTTGTCGTCATACAGCAAGCCTTCCTTGTTGATATCGGTGATGTCGACAAACTCGACACCCAGTTCTTCCAACCGTTTTGCGGTCAGGTTGCGGTACTCGATTGCTGCGGGCGCAGAGAAGATACTGCGGCGGGTAGGAGCAAAACCAAGTTTGATTTTTGCGGGGGTCATAGCCATCTTCCTTTCATGTCATGTCAGTTTTCTGCAAGTCATATTTGCGTCAACCGGTCAGGTACGGAATTGTACACTGTCCCGTTCAATAAACTCCGTACAGATCTGGGATTTGGTGACGAACTGATCGCCATGACGGATCAGTTCAATCAGCCGCCGGACTGCTGTCCGGCCCATCTCCTGTTTGAATACCCGGATGGTCGTCAGGCCAGGCGTTGTTATGCTGCAAAACGGCAGATCGTCAAACCCGATCAGCGAAACATCCTCCGGGACTTTCAGCCCGTGATCCTGCATCGCTTTCATCGCACCAAGTGCGATGATATCGTTGTCTGCGACCAGCGCGGTCGGTAGCTTCAACCCATCTTCCAGCATCCGGTTCATTGCGGTACGAGCTCCGTCCATCGTCGGCGGCAACGAGATAATCCCGTTTTCAGGGATCTCTAGTCCGTGTGTCTTGAGTGCACGCTGGTAGCCTTCCTGACGATAGAAGAAGTTTTTGATGGTAATTTCACTTTTGAGATATCCGATCTCCCGATGCCCATGCTGAATCAGATATTCAGTCGCCGAACAGGTCGAATCGGTATTGCTGATCAGAACCGAATTGAACTGAGTCTGTTCCAGCCAGTTATCAAGTACCACGACCGGTGCAAGCGCTTCTTTGAACCTGGCTGCTTCGCTTTCGGACAGTTCGGTCGCCAGAAGCAGTATTCCACTGGTCGGATCGGTCAAAATCTGCTGCAATCGTTCTTCATAATCTGGTGCGCTCCGGTTCAGATTGCAGATTACCGTCTCAAATTCTCCAATCCGGCTCTCAAGCTCGACTCCTTCAATCAGCGCAGAGAAAAATGGCGTATCAGAAACGACCTGTCCGCTATCTTTATAGATCACGAACCGGATACTGTGGATATTTGCACCTTCGGACAGATAGCCGCACTGGCGGGCAGCCTCCAGAATCTTTTCGGCTGTCTCACGATTGACGCCTTTTTTATTGTTCAGTGCGTTGGATACAGTGGCCGGCGAAAATCCGGTCATTTCACTAATCTGTCGAATACTCGGTTTCAAAGCCGATTCCTCCTTCAACTGTACTATCATTATAATCCAGTCTTAAAAATTTTGCAAGTGTTTTGTGTAAATTTTAATATAAATTTTTATATTAAAATTTTATATGTTTCTGCCAGCATATCAGCTGAATCTCCGTCTGAATTCCAACGGAGTCTCTCCCTGTGAGCGTTTGAATTGACGAGAGAAATAAGAAATATTGGAATAGCCGACTGCCAGCGCAACATCCCGGATTGGCAGATCGGTCGTTGTCAGCAATTCCCGCGCCTTTTTCATCCGCTCCGAAGTGATATAGTCGATCAATGAGGCACCTGTCTTTTCACGGAAGATATGAGACAGGTAGTCGGGATTCAGATAGACCAGCCCAGCCAGTTCGTTGCGCCCCAATTCTTCATCAATATGTTCCCGGATATAGCGCCGGACTACTCCGATTACGTTCTGCGACTCTGCCGGTGTCTCGATCTCCCGATGAGGCAGCTGGGCAAATGCCCTCCCCAGCCAGTCTTTCATGCCATCCAGCGAGCTGGTCGCCCGCGCTTTCTCAACAGTCAGATTCATCCCGGATATACCACCCGGAAGCTGTTTATGCAGATACTGACAGGTCAAATCATAAATGTGGCTGAGGTAACGGCGAGTCACCATCCCACTGCGTGCCGCACAGTCCAATAGTTCGCCCAGTTGTTCTGCATCCGGCTGTTCACTAAGCAACTGATCCCACTCCCGTTCATTGTCGGCAGTTATTCTGTCGTCCAACGGAGAATACACTGTGTTATCATATAAAATATTATCTGCCGCATGTGCCAGCAGCTGAGCTGTCGTCTGTTCAAGCTGTTCAATTGGCACCGCACTATGCGGATAAACCGTTACCGCTACTGGCAGTCCCTGTTGACATCCAGAAACGCAGCTGTTGCATAACGCAGAAAATTCCTTTTCGCCGACCAGATTTGCGTTGACCAGCACCAGATAATGCCGCTCCATCAGCCGCGGAATCAGTGGCAGGCCGCGTTTACAGTAAACACCCATATGCGAAACATCAGACTGGGAATGTACGGACTGAGCGTCATCGTAAAAAACCTCTGCCAGAATGTTTTTCAGCCCATATTCGGTCAGCCCTTTTCCCCACTCCTTTTCATCATCTGTTTCTGCCCGAAGCTGGATCAGTGCGACATAAAACCGGCTGTCAAAATCCAGTCTTTCCAGATGCAATCGGGCAGCCTCATGCAAAATCGTCTCCCGATCGGCAGGCAGTCTGCCGTCGGCGATGCGGGTGATAAACTCTTCACACTGACGGACAAAGGAATCCTCCCAAAACTGTGCCATCTCCATCCGCGCAAACCGGGTGTACTGTTCCTGCGCTCGAGCAGCCGCCCGCTGGAGAACGCCAAAAAGTTCCTCCGGGTCAGCAGGCTTTAAGATATAGTCAAAGATCTCCAACCGGATGGCCTGGTTGGCATAATTGAAATTAGCATGGCTGGTCAGAAAAACAGTGACCAATTTCATCTCCTTTTCCCGTATCCAGGAAACCAGTTCCAGCCCGCTTCCCTGCGGCATTTCGATATCACAGAGCAGGATATCAACTGCCTTTTCAGTCAGCAGCTTTTGTGCCTGCCGCATACTGTAGGCGGTCAGCACTTCATCTATTCCCAATGCTTGCCAGTCGATCATCTCACGAATCGCTTCTACAGCATAGATTTCATCGTCAACAATCAATATTCTCATACCATCTCATCCTTTCAGGTGACAGGTTATCCTTGCTTTATTCATTTATAGTTGTCCATCATCGG
>DVLN01000098.1 GCA_018715465.1 Candidatus Faecivivens stercorigallinarum
AATGGACATTTTTTTTGGCTGCACGCAGTTCTACATAACATCCGCAGGCCTGACAGGTCGCTGTCTCAAAATACTGGCACTCCTCACAGAGAGCAATCCGCTGCGCAAACTGTTCCTCCGGTGTCCGGTCGCGGGGAGAGATCATTGACAGGCATTTTTCAATCATCTGCGCGTAATTCTCCGCCTGCACGCCGAGAAAGCACTTTTTGCAAATGATCTTCATTTTTTCAGCCGTACCTCAACGACCGACGCGGCAGGCAGTACCATCTCAATTCCGCAATCGGTGACGGTATATCCGTCAAACGCCTTTTCACTGACCACATCCGGGTCTTCAAAAGTGTTGTGGCTCTGGATGGCGGGGCCGTTGACGATTCTGGCTTCGACTACCTGATAGCCGCTTTCTTCCAGCTGGACCGTCAGTTTCTCTTCGGCACAGTCGGACAGGTTTCCAACCGTTACCGTAATGATACCCTCAGCGTTGACAGAGACCGACTCGGTCAGCTTGGGAACGATATTCTCACCGGTGCCAGCCCCTTCGACGCCGGTCAGGCTGCTGCTGAGCAGCTGGCCGTCCTGATGATGGCGGTACATGTGCATGACATGATAGGTTGGGGTCTTCACCATCTTGTCCCCTTCGGTCAGGATAACCGCCTGAAGGACGTTGACCATCTGGGCGATACAGGCCATTTTGACACGATCGGAATGTTTGTTGAAGATATTAAGGGTGATCGCGGCGATCAGTGCGTCCCGGACGGTGTTCTGCTGATAGAGGAAACCGGGGTTGGTGCCGGGCTCGACATCATACCAGCCGCCCCATTCATCAACGATCAGACCGACCTTTTTCTCAGGGTCATAGGTATCCATAATCGCGCCGTGCTTGGTCACCAGCTCATCCATATAAAGGGCCTTTTTCAGCGTCTGGTACCATTCATCAACATCGAAATCGACTGCGCTTCCCTTATGGTCCCAGTTGCCGGTGGGGATGACATAATAATGCAGCGACAGCCCGTCCATAAATCCGTGCTGGTGTTCAGGCGTCCGACGGTAAGCGGTATCCATCACCACTTTGGTCCACTCGTAGTCATCGACATTGGCGCCGCAGCAGATCTTTTTGATCGGCTTGGATTCATCGTAATTGCGGACATAGGTCTGATACCGGCGGTACTCATTGGCATAAAATTCGGGAAGCATGTTTCCGCCGCAGCCCCAGCTCTCATTGCCAACACCGAAGTAATCCACCGTCCAGGGCTCAGCATGGCCGTTTTCACGGCGCTGTTCGGTCATCGGAGAGAGACCGGAGAAGGTCATATATTCAACCCATTCGCTCATCTCCTGTACGGTACCGCTGCCGACGTTGCCGTTGATATAGGTCTTGCAGCCGATCTGGCGGCAAAGTTCCATAAACTCATGGGTACCGAAGCTGTTATCCTCAACAACACCGCCCCAATGGGTATTGATCATCTTTTTGCGGTTTTCTTTCGGGCCGATGCCGTCCTGCCAGTGGTACTCGTCCGCAAAGCATCCGCCCGGCCAGCGGAGTACCGGCACTTTCAGTTCCTTCAGCGCCTCGACTACGTCGCAGCGCATCCCATTGACATTGGGAATGCCGGAATCGGGCTTGACAAACAGTCCTTCGTAAATGCAGCGGCCCAGATGCTCAGAAAAATGGCCGTAAATTTCCGGCTGGATATGGCTCAAGGGCTGATGCTCATTGATCTTTAAAACAGTCATAAATTTGACCTCCTGAAAATAATCCTGTATCTTTCCCCCCGCTCCGTCAGCAAAGGAAGATATTACAGTTCCACTGCCAGGCAGTTGACAACCTCCAGCGGCATCTCCTCCGGCAGCTGAACGGTTACAACGCCAAAATTCTGCGAAAACGTAAGGTTCCCGACACCCAGCAGCCGGACTGATTTGACTTTTTCCTCCGGCTGGAAGCTCTTGATGACGGCAACACGGTTTTCCGGTGTACGCATCATAAAGGCATATACGGTATTTCCTTTCTGGGTAAACCGGTAGTCGGCAGATGTCCAGGGCGCCTGCTCTTCGGTAAATCCCCGGATGACCGTACGGGTATCGCCTTCGCTCGAAATTCTCCACGGACGGGTCCCGTACACTCCTTCGCCGCAGACTGCTGTCCAGCGGGCAAGTTCTTCCAGAATCCACACCGTTTCATCGTCGATCGAACCGTCCGGCCGCTGGAGGACGTTGAGCAGCATATTGCCGTTTTTGGAGATGATATCCACCAGCATTTCGATAATGTGGGAGGGCTGTTTAAACGCCTGGCGGACATCGTAAAACCAGTTGCCGATGCAGGTATCTGTCTGCCACGGCTGCGGGAGAATGTCGGGGGACTGACTCTTTTCGATATCCAGCACGCCGACACGGTAGATCTCCGGCCGGCTGTCCTTCTGGGTATAGACCGCCCGGTTTTCTCCATATTTTCCGATCGACGTATTATAGAGATAAGCGACGGCCTCCATTCCCAGCTGATACTCGTCACTTGCCGGGTCACCCTTGCCGATCTGTGCAAAGGGAAGCCCGCCATCCGAATAGAGCAGATCCGGCTGATAAAGGTCGATCAGTTCCTTCATCACCGACAGCCAATACTGGCGGAACTTCTGGTTTTTGGTGTACCAGAGGTCAAAATTCATCGTCCCTTTGTTGTCGATGAAATGCTCCTGATTATCGTGATAGAAGTCCCGGTAAGCAGGGTCATTGCCATCATACGGAACTCCGGCATACGGGCCCCATTCGTCACAGCCCTTGTTGACCGCCCACCAAGAGAAGGAAGCACCCAGATGTTCCGACAGTCCGAAGGGAAGTCCGTATTTATCGGCTGCCTGCTTCCAACGACCGCAGATATCCTGATGGGGACCAACTTCCATCGAATTGAACCGGTTGAGGCGGGATGGGAAGTTAAAAAAGTGATCGTGATGGGTCGCCTGTCCGACAAAATAGCGGGCGCCCGCTTTAACATACAGATCCATCAGCCCATCCGGGTCAAACTTTTCCGCCTTCCACAATGCGCACAGGTCTTTATAGCCGAATACTGACGGGTGTCCATAATGACGCAGATGGTACAGGTACTGTTCCGAACCCTGTACATACATATTCCGCGCGTACCAGTCGCCGTACATCGGCACCGACTGGGGGCCCCAGTGGGACCAGATTCCGAACTTTGCATCCCTGAACCAGTCAGGACACTGGTACCCGAGCAGGGACGGCATATTTGCAGCAAATAAGTTTGACATAGCAGCACACCCTTTCTTTTTCAAACGCTGATCAAAAAATATTTCACTATCCCGAAAGCCGATTCCGTGCACGTGCACTGTTTCTTGGCAATATCCGTTTTCGGTGGAAAAACGGAAAAAGAATATGCTGACCGACACACGACTGCCGGTCGTCTGTAAATGCACACGGGCTCTTTAACAGAAACCGGTTTCAAATCTCAGGATAAGGATAGCATATCTATTTTGTGATGTCAACCGGTTTGACCGTAAATTTTTCGCAGATTTTTCGAAATGACACCCGCTGCATCAATAGGGCAAAACGACTGTGCCAGTGATAAAACTTGA
>DVLN01000099.1 GCA_018715465.1 Candidatus Faecivivens stercorigallinarum
AAATGAGTGAAACTTCGCTGATTTGACCGGAGGAAAGGAAGATTTTATATGACAACAATTGCAAAACCCCGCAATAAGGTTCAGCGGATGGCCAGCGACAAGGTCTTTAACTTTTTTCTGTATCTGGTCTGTGGAATCGGCACTTTGATCGTACTTTATCCGATGTATTTTATCATCATCGCTTCCTTTTCCGATCCTATAGCAGTCAGTTCAGGCAACATCGGCCTGCTGCCGGTCAATCCGACGTTGGACGGCTATAAGAGGCTGATCTCTTATGATTCCATCTGGCTGGGCTACCGCAACACCATTTTGTACACTCTGCTTGGAACCCTGATGATGCTTGCGGTCAACATCCCCGCTGCTTACGCTCTTTCGCGCAAAGACCTGGTCGGACGTCGGCTATTCAACCTTTTCCTGATCATCCCGATGTTCTTTACCGGCGGTCTGATCCCGACTTATATGATCGTCAAGGATTTTAATTTGGTCGATAATTTCTGGGTCATGATCATTCCCTTTTCGGTAGTCACCTATTATATTATTGTCGCCAGGACCTTCTTTGAAAGCTCTCTCCCCGACAGTATCTGGGAAGCCGCCCAGATTGACGGATGCGGCAACCTTCGTTTCTTCTTCTCGTTTGCGCTTCCGCTCTCCAAGGCGATTATCGCGGTCATCGGACTGTGGGCTGCGGTTGGTATCTGGAACCAGTACTTCAATGCTTTGATCTACCTGCGCAAACCTGAACTGCAGCCGCTGCAGATTATCCTCCGGTCTATCCTGATCAGCAATCAGAATATGGCCAGTATGACCACCGGTTCCGCCGCTCAGGAGGCACAGCAGCTGGCCGAGCTGATCAAATACGCGGTCATTGTGGTTTCCTCTGCTCCAATCATGTGTCTCTATCCCTTTGTTCAGAAATATTTCAGCCAGGGCGTCATGATCGGCGCTGTCAAAGGGTAAGCTGTCTGTTTTAACCCTCTGTTACCTGTTTTCAGATTCCCGGAGAATTTTCGGGAAAGGGAATATCAGCATCAATATTATAAAAATTTGAAAAGGAGTCAATTGCTATGAAATCCAAAAAGATTCTTTCTGCTCTTCTTGCACTTGGTATGATCGTTTCTCTCGCGTCCTGCGGACAGGGCGGCGACGGCTCCACAACTTCTTCCGCTGATGCGGAAGGCGGGAACGCTTCCCAGACAACGTTTGACATTACAGTTGTCCGTTGGGCGGAAAGCTGGGGAACAACTTTTACTGAATCTGCATTCCTTAAAGAAATCGCTGAACAGACCGGTGTCACCCTCAACTGGCAGACCTATTATTCCGCTGACTGGAGCGAACAGAAATCTCTGCTGCTCGCATCCGGTGATCTGCCTGACGCCTTCTTCGGTTCGATTACCCTCACCGACAGCGATATCTCTCAGAACAAGGCCAGCCTGTATGAACTGACCGATCTGATCGCTGAAAATATGCCCAATCTCAGCGCAATCCTGGCCGATGATCCGACTGTCAAGGCAATGTGTACAGACCCCAACGGCGAAATTTATTCACTGCCCAAAAAACTTCCGCTCCGTCCGACCACTGCAAACGAAATGTACATCAACACCGACTTTGTGGAAGCATTGGGCATGTCTGTCCCGGATACCTATGAAGAACTGGCAGATTACCTGATTGCTGTCGGTCAGAATGACCCGGATGGAAACGGTGAGAATGATACATATGGCTATATCAACGCTGCATCCCTCAGCGGCGACCTGAACAATATCCTGATTCCTTTCGGCATCCAGGTTTCCAGAGCAGGTAACTATATGTCCCTCGACGCAAACGATACCCCTTATTTTGTCCCGGCAAGCGAAACCTATAAGGAAGCGGTCAAGTGGATGAAGAACCTGTTTGATAACGGCGGTGTTGACCCTGAACGGTTTACGCAGGACAGCTCGATGGTTAATGCCAAGGTTCAGGCAGAAGGCGGCTCCAAAACTGGTCTGGTCTCTGCCTGGACAGCCGACGCAGAGACCGGTGCAAATGCTTCTCAGTTTGAAGTGCTGAAAGCAGTTGTCGGTCCCGATGGCAACCGTTATTGTGAATCTGACCCGACCTTCCTCAACTACGGCAGAAATGAATTGGAAATAACAAAAACATGTGAAAACCCGGCTTTGCTGCTTCAGTGGGCAGATTGCTTCTACACCGACCTTGCTTCTTTGCAGACCTATTATGGTTCGATCGGTGACGGCAAGGTGGCTGATAACGGCGACGGAACCTATGAACTGCTGATCCCGGAGGATGGCACTTCACTGGATACTTCCTGCTGGACCTATTCCTTCCGCGACCACGGCCCCAAGTATATGAGCGCTGACTTTGAAGCAAATGTTATTCTTCCCACCGACCAGGGCGATGGTGCAAAACTGCTGGACGATGAAGTCAATAAAGAATACGCCAGCAATACATTCCCGGTCTGCTACTATACCGACGATCAGCTCTCCAACCTGACGATGCTGACGACCGATATCTACAACTATGTCGAAGCACAGTATGCACACTGGGTTGTTGACGGTGGCATTGACGAAGAATGGGATGCCTATATCCAACAGGTCAACGCAATGGGTTTGGAGCAGGTCGTAGAAATTCAGAAAGCTGCTTACGAAACCTATAAAAACGCCTGATCTCGACTCCATTAAATCTTGTAAAATCCGAATCCCCACTGAGTGAGAATGAACTGCCTCAAATTGTG